>NZ_JBDOQU010000006.1:0-244287 GCF_039839375.1 Inquilinus sp. CAU 1745 | reverse complement strand
GGTTGGTGCAAGACGAGCGGGAAGGGGCCAGGCCAGCATACGGTCTACCGATCGGGCGACCTCGAATCCAACGGCCTCCTTCCCGCTCCCATCATAGCAACCATCCAACACACAGGAATCCATAGGCCATGGCCGTCTCACGGGACGGCGTCAGCGTAAGCGGTGACCTTGCCAGCGGCCACCGTCCCATGAATGCCGGATCAAGTCCGGCATGACGATTTTGGGAAGAATGCGGAATTCCCATGGTTCGACAGGCTCACCATGAGGTGGGAGGAAGATTCCCCCTTTGTTGGTCATTCCGGCCCCCGAGCCGGAATCCATAGGCCATGGCCGTCTCACGGGACGGCGTCAGCGTAAACGGTGACCTTGCCAGCGGCCACCGTCCCATGGATGCCGGATCAAGTCCGGCATGACGATCTTAGGAAGAATGCGGAATTCCCATGATTTGACAGGCTCACCATGAGGTGGGAGGAAGATTCCCCCCTTTGTTGGTCATTCCGGCCCCCAGAGCCGGAATCCATAGGCCATGGCCGTCTCACGGGACGGCGTCAGCTTAAGCGGTGACCTTGCCAGCGGCCACCGTCCCATGGATGCCGGATCAAGTCCGGCATGACGATTTTGGGAAGAATGCGGAATTCCCATGATTCGACAGGCTCACCATGAGGGGCGTGGTCAGGCCGGATTGTCGTCCGGTTCCGGCGCTTCGGCTTCGTTCTCTCCCGTCCATCCGGGGCCGACCAGGTTGGTGCCGGGATCCGCGACGCGGGTGCTGGGCGAACTGAAGACCTGCCAGGACAGCCGGGGGTCCAGCGGCAGCACGTAGCCGATGCCGATCGCTACCACCAGGGCGACGACAATTCCGGTAAGCATCGTTTTCATCGCGCCTCTCCCTTTCTTCTTCATTCTTTTCGATCATACCGCAGAAAGCGCGGCAACGCGATGGAACGCCGCCTCTCCGGACGTTACTGGGCCTGCGATTCCGTCTGCTGGTACTGGAGGTCGAGCGCCGTCAGCGCCAGGAGGGCCGGCGGCATGGCGACGCCCGCCAGCCTCAACTCCCGCGCGGCGTCCTTGCAGGCCTGGATATCGTTCGCCGCGGCCAGATCCTCGGCCTGATCCACCGTCATGACCTCCAGCTTGGACGTGGTCGTCGGCTCGGTGGGCACCGGCGCGCTCAGGCTGGATGTCTGCTGCGCCTGCTCGTTGTTGGAATTGGACTGCGCCGCGTCGCCGGATTGCGGATCGGGGGCGGAGTGGGCGGCGGCGTCGCTCCCGGAAGCTTCCCCCGGAGTCCCTTCACCATCCTGAGTCGTGCCCTCGCTTTCCTGAGCCGTGCCCTGGCTTTCCGGAGACCCTTCCTGGTCTTCGCTCTGGTTTTCGCCGGACTGCTCCTGCTGGGCGGGCGCGGCCTCGGCGGCGGGTTCCGGCGGCGGCGTCTGCATGAAGGAGAGAAGCTCCTGGCACAGATTGGCCGGCTCCCCCGCATCCGGCTGCGGGGTCGGCGGAGGCGCGGCCTCCGCTTCCGTCTCCGGCGCGGAGGTTGCCGGCGCTTCTTCCTGCGCCGGAGCATCCTGGGCCTGTTCCGGCCCCGCGTCGGGCGTGCGGGGCGTCTCGTCCGTCTGTGCGAATGACGGCCCCGCCGCCAAGGTGAAAAACCCGATAAGGAGTGCTTTTCTCATCGCCCGGTGCTCCTCCGTAAAGAGTTTGCCGACCAGCCGTCTCCGCGCCGCAAATGCAGCGGCGGGAGCCACATTATAGCAAGGTTCGACCCCGGCGGCGCGTTCCCGGATTTATGGAAAAAGCTGATTCAGCCTTCAGCGGGACGTTCCACCAGTTCCACCCTGCGGTTGAGCGCCCGGCCTTCCTCCGTCCGGTTCGAGGCGACGGGGGCGGCCATCCCGACTCCCACCGGCGTCAGCCTCTCCGCCGCGACGCCGTAATCCCCGACCAGCGCCTCCACCACGCTGGCGGCCCTCCGTTCGGAAAGGTCGCGATTATAGTCCAGCGCCCCCTGGGCGTCGGTATGGCCGACCACCAGGACGTCGAGGTCGGGATTGTCGGTGAGCAGCTTGCCGACCTCATCGAGCTGGGGCCGGGATTCAGGGCTTATCGCATCGGAGTCGAAGTCGAACAGGATGCCGTAGATGGCGACCCGGCCGTCGGCCGTCAGATCCTGCTCCATTGCCGTCGCCTCGACGACGACCATGTTCCGCTCCATCGGCTCCAGTTCGATGATGTCGAGCTGGATCATCGACCGGTCCTTGCTGGGGCCGCCGCTGGCGTTCTTCGTGACATAGAGCGACACATAGACATCGCCTTCGCCCCGCGTCAGGCGCGCGGAGAGGTAGCGATGGCTTCGTTTGTCGCCCCAGATGTCCATGGAACGATCGCGTTCGGCGAAGTTGGCGAAGTCGTACGCGCTGCCGCATTCCGCCTCGTCGCAGGCGAAGAGGGGCTTGAAGCCGGCGGCCGCCAGCGCCTGCTCATAATTCCTGAAGACCTCCAGCACGCTGCGCTCCGCCGGCGCGCGGTAGGTGATCCGCGTCAGCGCGCCCTCCAGCTCCAGGACGGACTCCGGGTTGGCCTCGATGCCGCCGCCTTCCAGCGGCCCTGTCAGCAGCGGGTATTCGGTGAAGCTGACGGTCTCGTACTTGACGATCTCCGACCCTTCATAGCGCGGGACCAGCGGATGGTCGGCGCTGCCCTCGACATCCTGGGCGTTCGCCGCGCCGAAGCACAGCAGGATTGCGACCGCCGTCGCCGGAAATATTCCTGTCCAACGCATCCCCTGTCCCCCTCGTCCGATTTGTCGTTATGGAAACACAACGGACGGAAGGGATCACGGAAAGAATGGTGTCAGCAGACCGTCCGGTAGCGATCGATCATGGTCGCCAGCACCTCGTCCATCGGCCGCGACCACAAATGGTCGGACATGATCTCCACCTCGCACGCGCCGTCGAAGCCCTGGGCTTCGACCGCCCTGCGCAGGCGAGGCAGGTCGATAACGCCGTCGCCCATCATGCCGCGATCGTTCAGCAGATCCTTCGTCGGCACCAGCCAATCGCAGAGATGGAAGGCATGGATGCGCCCGCCGGCCCCGGCGCGGGCGATCTGGTCATAGACCTCCGGATCCCACCAGACATGGTAGACATCGATCGCGACGCCGAGGCGGAGGGCGCCGTCCGGGTCCAGCCGGTCGCAGATGTCGAGCGCCTGGCGCAGCGTGTTCACGCAAGAGCGGTCGGCGGCGTACATCGGGTGCAGGGGTTCGATCGCCAGCGGTACGCCAGCAGCGGCCGCATGTTCGGCCAGCGCGCCTATGCCGTCCTCCACCTGGTCCCGCGCCAGGTCGATATCCCTGATCGGGACGGACCCGGGACGGGAGAACTGAGGCAGGCCACCGACGACCAGCACCAGACAGGGCGCGCCCAGCGCCGCCGCCTCGTCCACGGCGCGGCGATTGTCGTCCCGTTCCTCCGCCCTGCGGGCGGCGTCGGCGGGGAACATGCCGCCCCGGCAATAGCCGGAGAGCCGGAAGCCGCCCTCGCGTACGGCGCGTACGGCCTTGTCCAGCCCCACCGCCTGCACCTGGTCGCGCCAGGGGGAGACGCAGGAGATTCCGTGACGCCCCGCCGCCGACAATATCTCCAGCAGGTCGCCCTGCTTGCGAACCGTGGCGGTGTTGAGCGACAGGTGGCGGAGTTCGCTATCGGCCGAAAGATCGCGCATCACTCAGCCCACCCCGTGAAGGGCGAGCAGGGAGCGCATCCGCCGCGCCGCCAGGTCGGGATCGGCGAACAGCCGGGCGCGGTCGGCCAGGCGGAACACCTCCGCCAGATGGGTGACGGAGCGCGCGCTCTGCTGGCCGCCGACCATGGTGAAATGGTCCTGATGGCCGTTCAGCCAGGCCAGGAAGACGATGCCCGTCTTGTAGAACCGCGTCGGCGCGGCGAAGATCAGGCGGGAGAGCGGCACGGTCGGCTCCAGCGCCTCCCGGAATCCCGCCTCGTCGCCGGCCGCCAGCCTGGCTAGCGCGGCGGAAGCGGCCGGCGCGATGGCGTCGAATATGCCCAGCAGCGCGTCGGAATGGCCGTCCGCGTCGCCGGCGATCAGGTCGGCGAAGTTGAAATCGTCGCCGGTATACATCCGGACGCCGGGCGGAAGCTGGTTCCGCATCTCGATCTCCCAGGCCGCGTCCAGAAGCGAGATCTTGATGCCGTCCACCTTCTCCGGATGGGCGCGGATGGCGGTCAGCGCCGTCGCCATGGCGGCGCGGATGTCGGCGGAGCCCCAATATCCGGCAAGCTGCGGGTCGAACATGTCGCCCAGCCAATGGATGATTACCGGCTCCCGCGCCTGGGTGAGCAGCCGGTCGTAGACCTTGAGATAGTCGTCGGCCGACCGGGCAACGCGGACCAGCGCCCGGCTGGCCATCAGAATGATCGGCGATCCTGCCGCCTCGACGGCCTCGAACTGCTCCTCATAGGCGCCGATCACGTCGTCCAGCGTGCGCGCCGCGGCCGGATCCAGATGATCGGTGCCGGCCCCGCTGGCCAGCCTCCGATGGCCGTCGGCCTTGGCCGTCGCGGCCGAGCGGCGGATCAGTTCCAGCGCCGTCGGCCAGTCGAGCCCCATGCCGCGCTGGGCGGTGTCCATCGCCTCGGCGACGGAGAAGCCCAGGCCCCAGAGATGGCGGCGATAGGCGATGGTGGCGTCCCAGTCGATCGCTGAGTCTACCCATGGATCGTGCGGGACCAGCGGGTCAGCGACGACATGGGCGGCCGCGTAGGCGACGCGGTTGAACACCGCCTTCGCTTTGGCGGGGAAGGGGCTGGCCGCGCCCATGTGATATTCCTCCAGCCGCCCGTCATTCGTGGGCAGAAGCAGGGCGGGCGCGCCGATGGCGGAGGAATCAGCCGGCATTGGCGGCCTCCCGGACGCGGGCGGCGCTTGCGGTCAGGGGCGGCACATCGACCCAGCGGCGTTCCTTCCAACTCTCCAGCGCCAGTTCGACAAGCTGTACGCCCTTCGCGCCCTCCATCAGCGTGTACCGCCAGGGCTCGTCGTCGACAACGTGGCGGATGAACATCTCCCATTGATGACGGAAGCCGTTGGCGTAGGTCTCGGTGTCCGGCACCTCCTGCCAATCGGCATGGAAATCGTCCGTCCGCTTCTCGTCGGGGTTCCAGACCGGCCGGGGCGTCGCCATGCGCTGCTGGATCTTGCAGCCCTGCAGGCCGGCGATGGCCGATCCGTGAGTGCCGTCCACCTGGAAGGTGACCAGATCGTCGCGATAGACCCGCGTCGCCCAGGAGGAGTTGATGTTGGCGATCACGTCGTCTTCCAGCGTGAAGGTCGCGTAGGCCGCGTCGTCGGCCGTCGCCTTGTAGGCATTGCCGGCCTCGTCCCGCCGTTCGGGAATGTGCGTCGCGCCCAGGCAGGTCAGGCTTTTGACCTCGCCGAAGATGTTGTCCAGCACGTAGCGCCAGTGGCAGACCATGTCGAGGATCATGCCGCCGCCATCCTCCGCGCGATAATTCCAGGACGGGCGCTGGATCGGCTGAAGGTCGCCCTCGAAGACCCAGTAGCCGAACTCCCCGCGCACGGAGAGCATCCGGCCGAAGAAGCCCGAATCGCGCAGCATCTTCAGCTTCATCAGGCCGGGCAGGAACAGCTTGTCCTGGACGACGCCGTTCCTGACGCCCTTCTCCTCGGCAAGCCGGGCGATAGCGATCGCTTCGGCCAGATTGGTCGCGATCGGCTTCTCGCAATAGACGTGTTTTCCGGCCTCGATCGCCTGGCGCAGCAGCGTCGGCCGCATCTGAGTCGTCGCCGCGTCGAAGAAGATCTCGTCCTTCGGGTCGGCCAGGGCGGCGGAAAGGTCGGTCGTCCACCGCTCCACCTTATGGCGGCGCGCCAGGGCCTCCATCTTGTCCGCGTTCCGGCCGACCAGGATCGGGTCCGGCATCACCCGGTCCCCGTTGGCGAGCGGCACGCCGCCATCGGCGCGGATGGCCAGGATCGACCGGATCAAATGCTGGTTCATGCCCATTCGTCCGGTGACGCCGTGCATGATGATGCCGAGGCGGCGGGTAGCCATTGTTCGTTTTCCTCCGGGTTGGACGAACGATCGTTGATTTTCCTCTTTCCTATAAGTAACAGATTAGTTACTCGTCAAGCGAGCGGTTTCATCCGCCAACCGATGGGAGGTGCGTCATGACGGGCATGGAAGGCCGTCCGGACTATCCGTTCCGGTTCGCACTGTGCAACGAGGTGCTGCGCGACCTGCCGTTCGACCGGCAATGCGCCGTCGCCGCCTCGCTGGGCTATGACGGGCTGGAGGTTGCGCCCTTCACGCTGGCCGACGATCCCCGCACGCTGACGCCCGCCCAAATCGACCGGCTGGCCCGAACGGCCGCGGCGGAAGGCGTCGCCATCACCGGCCTGCACTGGCTCCTGGTCGCGCCCGCCGGCCTCTCGATCACCGATCCGGCCCCGGATGTCCGGCGGGAGACGGCGTCGGTCATCGCGGCGCTTGTCGGCCTCTGCCGTGATCTCGGCGGCTCTGTCCTCGTCCACGGCTCTCCGAACCAGCGGCGGCTCGCCGGCCATCCGGACGGGCGGCGGACGGCGCTGGATCATTGGGCCGCCGCCGGCGCGCTGGCGGCCGAAGCCGGCGTCACCTACTGCATCGAACCGCTGGCTGAGGGGGATTTCATCCATACCGTCGGAGAGGCGGTGGCGGTGCTGGACGAGATCGGATCGCCGGGGCTGGCGACCATGCTCGACGCCTCGGCCGCCGGCGCGGCGGAGATCCTGCCCGTCGCCGAAGTGCTGGACCGCGGCCTCGCCGACGGCCGGATCGCCCATCTGCAGGTCAACGCAATCAACCGGAAGGCGCCGGGGCAGGGGCCGGAACGGCTGATCGACCTTTTCCGCGTGCTGGCGAAGCACGGCTATCGCCGCACCGTATCGGTCGAACCCTTCATCTACGAACCCGACGGGATCGCGTCCGCCGCCTTCTCCGCCGGCTATCTGCGCGGGCTGTGGGAGGGGCTCTGATGGCGCCCCGGGCGGCGCATATGGATGAGATAACTATCTAGTTATTTACAAGCGGCCAAAACGCATTCTACGATGACGGGATGGTCAACTGGACGCGTGACAGTCCGAGATCAGGGAGGAGAAATCCATGAACAGCAAGTTTTTGATGGCCGCCATTTCGGCGACCTGCATCATGACCGGCGGGGCCGGCGCGCTCGCGCAGGAATGGCAGCCCGACCGGCCGATCAACATCATCGTGCCATGGTCCGCCGGCGGGTCCACCGATCAGGTGACCCGCGTCGTCGCTCCGATCCTGGAGGAGGCGCTGGGCCAGCCGGTCGTCGTCGTCAACCAGCCGGGCGCTTCCGGCGCGACGGGGACGCAGGCGGTGCTGGACGCGCCGCGGGACGGCTACACCTGGACGGCCAACGCCATCGCCAACAACGCCACCTACGCCGTGACCGGGCTGGTCCCGAACACCTCGATCGAGGATTATCAGGTCTATCTGTCGGTCGCGAACATCCCCGTGGTCAGCGTCCATCCCGACGCGTCGTGGCAGGATATGGGCGAACTCCTGGAGGCGATGCAGTCCGACGATCCGCCCACGGTGGCGACGGCGGGCGTCAATTCCTCCGGCGGCATGGCGCTGGCGGCCATCAATGAGGCCAGCGGCGGCGAAGGCCGGATGATCTCCTACGATGGCGGCGGGCCGGCGACGATCGCCACCGCCGGCGGCGAGGCGCAGGTGACGACCCAACTCGCGGTCGAGCAGGCGGAACTGATCAAGGGCGGCAAGCTGCGCCCGCTGGCGGCGCTCTCCGACCAGCCGCTGGAGATCGAGGGGATCGAGGAGCCGATCCCGCCGATCACCCAATGGCTGCCGGACATGCATGTCGCGCTGGACTATTTCGGCATTCTGATCCCGAAGGGGGCGCCCCAGGAGGTCTACGACACCGTGGACCAGATCTGGGAGGAGGAGGTGATGACCTCCGAATCGCTCCGCACCTACGCCCTGGAACGCGGCGCCGTCTTCGCCCCGGCCTATGGCGAGGAAGCGATGGAGAAGGCGATGCCGGTCATCATCTCCGAAGCCTGCGCCCGCGTGGATCGCGGGGAGGCCGTGGTCCCGCCGAGCGAGTTCGGCATAGACTGCGAGACGATGACAGCCGAGTGACGACCTGAAAGGACCGGCCGGGCGACGCAAGATGCTAAGCGGCGCCCGGCCGTTTCCGTGAGGGGGAGAACGACAAGAATGGCCGATCACCGCATGGCGCGCGCGGACCTGGCGACAGGAGCCCTGCTTTTTGTCCTGGCCGTCGCCGTGATCTACGGATCCTGGACGATGGACCGGCTGGAGATCCGTCAGATCCACCCGCTCAGCGTTCCCGGCCTGACGCCGGGGCTGCTGGGTATCGCGCTCGGCCTTGCAAGCGTGCTCCTCATCGTCCGGGCCACGGGAATCCTGCGGCGGCCCGCAGCGGGCGATGCGGAGGAAGGGTCCGACCGGGGCTCGACCGAACGGCTGCTGGGTGTCATCGCGGTCTGTCTCGTCTATGCGCTGGGCCTTGTCGGACGGATGCCGTTCTGGCTGGCGACGGCGATCTTCGTGGCTGCCTTCATTGCGATCTTCGAATGGGACCGTGGCGGCCCGCCCGCCCGGCGATATGCGCGGCTAGCCTGGGCCCTTTTCCTCGGTGTCGCGACGGGGATCGCCGTGACGTACGTCTTCCGCGACCTGTTCCTCGTCCGCCTCCCGTGACCTGAGATCGATCATGCAGGGTTTGGAGTTACTCTTCGGCGCGCTGTGGGACCTGATGTCCTTCCAGACGCTGTTCAACGCGGCCTGGGCCGTGCTGCTGGGCATCATCGTAGGCGCGCTGCCCGGCCTTACCGCCACCATGGGCGTGGCGTTGCTGACCACCCTCACCTACAAGCTGGTTCCTGATCAGGCGATCCTGACGCTGATCTGCATGTATGTCGGCGCCATCTATGGCGGCAGCCGCAGCGCGATCCTGCTCAACATCCCCGGCACGCCGGCAAGCGCCGCGGCGGCGCTCGACGGTTTCCAACTCGCCAAGGCCGGGCGCGCGGGCGAGGCGATGGGCATCGCCACCACCTCCTCGGCCATCGGCACGATCATCGGCACGCTGGCGCTGGCCGCCGTGGCGCCGATGCTGGCGAACGTCGCGCTCGACTTCCACTCATATGAATTCTTTTGGCTGGCCCTGTTCGGCGTCATCATCTCCGGCCAGCTCACGACGACGAAGGCCCCCGTCAAGGGCTACATCGCCGGCATCCTTGGCCTGCTGGTGGCGATGATCGGGATGGAGGGCATTCACGCCCATGTCCGCTTCGATTTCGGCTTCAGCGAGTTGAATGGCGGGATCGGCCTGATCCCGGCCATGGTCGGCGCCTTCGGCTTCGCTGAGGTGCTGAACGTGATGTATACGCGGCGCGTGGAGATGAAGCGCAGCAAGGTCGATCGCGTCATTCCCCGATTCGCCGACATCTGGCGCTACAAGGTCACCTCCCTGCGATCCGGCATCATCGGCACCTTCATCGGCATCATCCCGGGCGTGGGGGAGGATATCGGGGCCTGGGCCTCCTACGCGGCGGCCCGCAAATCGAGCAAGACGCCCGAGGAGTTCGGTAAAGGCTCGATCGACGGGCTGACGGCGGCGGAGACGGGGGACAACGCGGTCGTTCCCGGCGCTCTCATCCCGGCGCTGACACTGGCGGTTCCGGGGTCCGCCCCGGCCGCCGTGCTGATCGCCGCGCTGTTCATCCACGGCGTTCGCCCCGGCCCTATGATCATGATCGAACAGCCGCAGTTCGTTTACTCGATCGTCGGCATGTTGTTATTCGCGACCCTTGGCATCCTCGTCTTCGGCCTGCTGCTGACCCGCCCGCTGCTCCACGTCCTCAGGATTCCCCGCGAAAGGCTGATGCCGATCGTGTTCGTCCTCTGCGTGGTCGGTCCCTACGCGCTGACCCAGCGGATGTTCGATGTCTGGGTGGTGCTGTTCTTTGGCATCGCGGGCTTCATCCTCAGGCGGATGGACTATCCGATGGCCCCGCTGGTGCTGGGCATCATCCTCGGCGACCTCTTGGACAAGAACCTGCGGCGCGGGCTGGTGTTGAGCGAGGGCGACCTGACGCCCTTCTTCATGCGGCCGATCAGCATGGTTTTCTGGGTGGTCATCCTGCTGACCATCCTGTTAAGCATCGGCCCCGTGCGTAGCGGTTCCACCGCCCTGGGGAGGCGACTCTGGCTGAAGGCCCAATCGATAACGGCGCGCTGACGCTCGACCGGCCCGCTCCGGAGCGGCGCCGGCAGCGGCAGCGGAACCCGGCGCTGACGAAGCGCGACATCCTGGTCGCATCGCGGGAGGAATTCTGCGAATACGGCTTCGAAGGCGCGCGCGTCGACCGCATCGCCGAACGCGCGGCCGCCAACAAGCGCCTGCTCTATCACTATTTCGGGAACAAGGAGGCGCTCTATTCCGCCGTCCTGCTGGACGCCTACCGGGAGATCCGGCAGGGCGAGAGCAAGCTCCACCTGAAGGAGCTGTCGCCGGAAGACGCGATGCGGAAGCTGGTCAGCTTCACCTTCGACCATTTCCGCAAGAACCCCTGGTTCATCCGCCTTCTGGCGACGGAGAACATCCTGCGGGCGGAATTCGTGAAGCGGATGACGGAGATACCGGAAATCCACTCCCCGATCGTGGAGCAGATCAGGACCGTGCTGGCCGCCGGGCAGAAGGACGGGATGTTCCGGCCGGGGGTGGACGCGGTGCATCTCTATATCTCGATCGCCGGTCTCAGCTATTTCTATTTCTCCAACATCCATACCCTGTCGGTGATCTTCAGCGTGCCGCTGGATTCAGTTGACGAACTGGCGGCCCGGCGCGCGCATGTGCTGGACGTCATCCTCGGCTATCTGAGAGCCTGAGGAGAAATGGCGGGACCTGTGAAATTCCGCGTCGACGCGATCGAGCTGTTCGAGCGTCCGGTCCGGTTGCGCCTGCCCTTCCGCTTCGGAATCGTTACGCTGATGGAGACGCCACAGGCCTTCGTCCGCGCATCGGTCACGCTCGAAGGCGGGGGAAGCGCAGTCGGGGCGGCGGCGGAATTGATGGTGCCCAAATGGTTCGACAAGGATGCCTCCCTGTCGAACGAGGCGAATGTGGACCAGCTTCGCCGCTCGGCGGCGATGGCGCGCGGCCTCTATCTCGACGGCGTCCCGCGTTCCGCCTTCGGCCATTTCGCCGCCCATCATCGCGACCAGTTCGAAGGCGCGGCGGCCGAAGGGCTGCCGCCCTTGGTCGCCGCCTTCGGCCCGGCGCTGATCGACCGGGCGCTGATCGACGCCTTGGGCCGCGCGCTCGGCCGCTCCTTCTATGACCTCGCGGGCGGCAATGCGCTGGGCCTCGCGGCGGACCCGGCGCTGACCCCGGACCTCGCCGGCTTCGATTGCGGCAGGTTCCTCGCGGGGTTGCGGCCGGCCGACAGGATCGCGGCCCGTCACACGGTTGGGCTGGTCGATCCCCTCACGGCGGCCGATGTCGCGGAACGGCCGGCGGACGATCTGCCCGTGACGCTGGAGGAGGTGGTCGCGGCCTACGGCCACCGCTGGTTCAAGCTGAAGGTCTCCGGCGACCTCGACGCCGATCTCGACCGCCTCTCGCGCATCGCTTCGGTATTGGACCGGACGGCCGGCCAGTACCGGGCGACGCTCGACGGGAACGAGCAGTACGG
This sequence comes from Inquilinus sp. CAU 1745, assembly GCF_039839375.1. Classification (NCBI taxonomy): domain Bacteria; kingdom Pseudomonadati; phylum Pseudomonadota; class Alphaproteobacteria; order Rhodospirillales; family Rhodospirillaceae; genus Inquilinus; species Inquilinus sp. CAU 1745. The sequence goes on along the minus strand of NZ_JBDOQU010000006.1, from coordinate 232,488 downwards.
CTCCGCCGATTCGGTCCTGGAACTCTGGCGGCGGATGGCGGAAACGCCGGCGCTGTCGCGCCTTGCCGCTGCCATCGCCTATATCGAACAGCCGATCGCCAGGAGCCGGACGTTCGAGGAGCCGGTAGGACCGCTTGCCGCCGAACGGCCGGTCATCATCGATGAGGCCGATGCGGCCCTCGACGCCTTCCCGCGCGCCGCCGCGCTGGGCTATGCCGGAATCTCGTCCAAGACCTGCAAGGGGGTCTTCCGGTCGCTGCTCAACGCGGCGCGGGCGGCGAAATGGAACGAAGAAGAGGCCGGCGCGTCGCGCTTCTTCCTGTCGGCGGAAGATCTGACCACCCAGGCCGGCCTCGCCGTCCAGCAGGACCTGGCGCTGGTCAATCTGATCGGCCTCCGCCACGTCGAACGGAACGGCCACCATTATGTCGACGGCTTCGGCACCGCGCCGCCGTCGGAGCAGGAAGCGTTCCTGGCCGGCCACCCGGACCTCTACCGCGCGACGGAAGACGGCCCGCGCCTCGCCATCGCCGCCGGCGACCTCTCCATCGCCTCCCTCGCCCACCCCGGCTTCGCCACCACCGCCCACCCCGACTTCGCGACGATGCTGGAGATGAAGGGGTGACGGCGGGGCGGGCGCGGACTATATTCCTGACATAATGGCCGCCGAACCTTCTCTCATTGGTCATTCCGGACTTGATCCGGAATCCATGGGCCCTCACCGCTTCACCGGGGGCGAAGGAACGGCGCCGTCCCGGCGATCATCGACGCCGCATGGATGCTGGATCAAGTCCAGCATGACATTGTTTTTTCTGTTGTTTTTGTTGGTCATTCCCGACTTGATCGGGAATCCATAGGCCGTCGCGGCGTTGCCAGCGACGAAGAACAGGACACCGCCCCGGCAGTCGCCGACGTTTGGGGCCAACCGGAAATGATGACGAATGATGACAAATGATGACGCTTTTTCCGGTCGTCCCCTGGCGGCGCTGGCCCGGCTTCTGGAGACGGGGGAGGTCCGTTCCCGCGATCTGGCGGGCGCCGCCTGCGCCGCGATAGCCGATGAGGGGCGGGAAGGCGCGAAAATCTATCTGCATCACGATCCGGACCAGGTGCGCCGCGCGGCCGACGCCAGCGACATGGCGCGGCGGGCGGGGCACGCGGCGGGACCGCTGGCGGGGCTGCCGATCTCCATCAAGGACCTGTTCGATGTGGCGGGCGAGGTGACGCGCGCCGGATCGACGGTGTTGTCGGACTCTGCGCCGGCCGATCGGGACGCGCCGGTGGTGGCCCGCCTGAAGGCGGCGGGTGCGGTGCTGACCGGCCGCACCAACATGACGGAATTCGCCTTCTCCGGCCTCGGCCTCAACCCCCATTACGGCACGCCGGGCAACAGCCGCGATCGCGAGCGGATTCCCGGCGGCTCCTCCTCCGGTGCGGCCATATCGGTGACGGACGGCATGGCCGCCGCCGCCGTCGGCTCCGACACCGGCGGGTCGGTGCGCATTCCGGCCGCCCTGACCGGGCTTGCGGGGTTCAAGCCGACGCGGACAGCGGTTCCGCTGACGGGCGTGCTGCCGCTCGCCTCCAGCCTCGATTCCATCGGGCCGCTGGCGCCCACCGTCGCCTGCTGCGCCCTGCTGCATGCGGTGATGAGCGGGACCGACCCTTCAGCCCTTCGGCCGATGCCGGTCGCGGGGCTGCGGCTGGGCGTGCCGCGCAACCATGTGCTGGAGGCGCTGGATTCGACGGTGGCGCGGCGGTTCGACCATGCGCTTTCCGTTCTCGGCAAGGCCGGCGCGCGGCTGGAGGATATCCAGGTTCCCGAATATGACGCGCTGTCCGCCCTGAACGCCAAGGGCGGCCTCGCCGCGCCGGAGGCTTTCGCCTGGCACCGGGACCTGCTGGCCCGGCGGGGCGGCGGCTATGATCCGAGGGTCCGCCTGCGCATCCAGCGGGGCGAGACGGTCCCGGTCGCCGACTATATCGACACGCTGGCCGCCCGGCCGCGGCTCAAGGAGAGCTTCGAGGCGCGGCTTTCCCGCTTCGACGCCTTCATCATGCCCACCGTGCCGGTCGTCGCGCCGGAGATCGCGCCGCTGGAGGCGGATGACGACCTCTATATCCGAACCAACCAGTTGATCCTGCGCAACCCGTCGACCGTCAACTTCCTGGATGGCTGCGCGGTGACGGTGCCGTGCCACGACTCAGACGATCTGCCGGTCGGGCTGATGCTGGTCGGTCCCGCCGGCGGCGATCGCCGTCTGCTGGAGGTCGCGGCCGCCGTGGAGCCGCTGGTCGCGCCCCATTCGGCCTGAGGCGTTCAGCCCGGCAGGTGACAGACGGCCTCGATATTGTGGCCGTCGGGGTCCAGTACGAAGGCCCCGTAATAGTTCGGATGGTAGTGGGGGCGTAGGCCGGGCCCGCCATTGTTCGCCCCGCCAGCCGCCAGCGCCGCCCGGTGGAACTCATCGACGATGGCGCGGCTTTCGGCTGTGAAGGCCACATGCACCGGCGATTGCAGTGGTGCGCCGTCGCCGATCCAGAAGAACGGCTTGCCGTTCGCCCCGAAGCCGAGATGAGCGCCGCCGCCGGTCTGCTCCGCCGTCACCTCCATGAGGATCCCGATGCCCAGCGGGGCCAGCGCGGCCTGGTAGAACGCCTTCGAACGCTCCAGATCGGAGACGGCGAAACCCATATGATCCAGCATTTGCGATCCTCCCTGTTTGGCTGCCATTATAGCACGAAACAGCGTCAATCCTCGTGACCGCCCGGCGCCAGGAACCGTTCGACCGCCTGCTCCAGCCCTGAGATCGCCGCTTCCGCCGAGGCGGGATCGTCCAGATGCCGGAGCAGGCCCGCCTCCAGCGCCCGGCCGCGGGCGGAGATCCTGTCGAACAGGTCGATCCCGGCGGCGGTGAGCGAGATGTCGACCAGCCGCCCATCGTCGCCATGGGCCGATTTGGCGACCAGCTTCTTCGCGGACAGGAGCGCGACGGCCCGGCTGACCGCCACCCGGTCCATGGCGGCGCGGTCGGCGATCTCCCAGACGCTCAGCCCCGCCCCGTTGCGCCGGTGCGCGCCCAGGATCGCGACCGCCCGCCATTCATGGATCGAGATGCCGAACTCCGCCTGGTACTCCCGCGCGAACCGGCGGCTGAGGCGATTGGCCAGCACCGATAGCCGGTAGGGCAGGAAGGCCTCCAGGCGGAACTCCGGCTCCGTCATCTCATTCCCTCTCGCATGGGGGTCAGCTTGACTCAAACACTGCATTTCATTACCAATGAAATGAATAACGCGAGGAGGACGCCATGCGCAAATGGATTCAGGTGCCGCGCGTCGAGGGCAGGGCGAGCCGCCAGGCCCATGCCGACCTGCCGCCGGGCACGTTCGAACGTGAATTGGGCAAGGAGGGCTTCTTCGGTCCGGCCTCCCACATGTACCACGCCCATCCGCCGACCGGCTGGACCGACTGGGAAGGGCCTCTCAGGCCCCGCGCCTTCGATCTCAACCGGATAGAGGGCGCGGTCGACAGCCCATGGGATGCGCCTGTCTTCCTGCGCAACCAGGCGGTGGAGATGCGGTTCTGGCGGGTTCCGGAGCGGATGAAGGATCTCGCCCGGAACGCCGACGGAGACCAGCTCCTGTTCGTCCATGAGGGCGCGGGCGACCTCTATTGCGATTACGGCCATCTGGCCTACCGCAAGGGCGACTATATCGTCCTGCCCCGGTCGACCATGTGGCGGCTGGAGCCGTCCGAGCCCACGGTCGGGCTGCTGATCGAGGCGACGGGGTCCAGCTATCAGCTTCCCGACAAGGGGCTGGTCGGCCCGCATGCGATCTTCGACCCTGCAATGCTGGACACGCCCGCGATCGACGAGGCGTTCAAGGCGCAGCAGGGGGCGGGGACCTGGAAGGTGCGGGTGAAGCGGCTGGGCGCGATCTCCACCGTCACCTACCCGTTCAACCCGCTGGACGCGGTCGGCTGGAAGGGCGACCTGGCGCCGGTGCGGATCAACGTCGCCGATTTTCGGCCGCTGATGAGCCACCGCTATCATCTGCCGCCCTCGGCCCACACCACCTTCGTCGCCGGGCGCTTCGTCGTCTGCACCTTCTGTCCCCGCCCGTTCGAGGAGGATGAGGGCGCGCTGAAGGTGCCCTTCTTCCACAACAACGACGATTATGACGAGGTGCTGTTCTATCACGCCGGCGACTTCTTCAGCCGCGACCATATTGAAGCCGGGATGGTGACTTTCCATCCCTGCGGCTTTACCCACGGGCCCCATCCCAAGGCGCTGGGCGCGGCCTTCAAGCCCCGGAAGAAGGCGACGGACGAGTACGCCGTGATGATCGACGCCCGCGATCCGCTGGAGGTCGGCGATCTGGCGGAGGGTGTGGAATGGACAGGCTATGTCGATAGCTGGAGAAGCCCGGCCAAGCCGGAAGCGGCGGAATAGGCGCGCTCACGCATGAAGCTCGGAAGCCTGAAGCACGGGCGCGACGGCCAACTGGTCGTCGTGTCCGACGACCTCTCCCGCGCCCGCGCCGTGCCGGAGATTGCTGGGACCCTGCAGCAGGCGCTGGACCGCTGGGCGGAGGTCGAGGACGATCTGCGGGCGGCCGCGCGATCCCTTGCCGATGGCGGGGGCGAGATCGATTTCGCCGCCGCCCTGTCGGCGGGCGAGGTGGCGAGCCCGCTGCCCCGCGCCTATCAATGGGCGGACGGGTCGGCCTATGTGAACCATGTCGAGCTGGTGCGGAAGGCGAGAGGGGCGGAACTGCCGGAGAGTTTCTGGCGCGAGCCCCTGATGTATCAGGGAGATTCCGGACGGTTCCTGGGGCCGCGCGACCCGATAGAGGCGCTGGACGAAGCCCACGGCATCGATTTCGAGGCGGAGGTCGCGATCGTGACCGACGACGTGCCGATGGGCGTCCCGGCCGACCGCGCGGCCCGGCATGTAAAGCTCGTCATGCTGGTCAACGATGTCAGCCTGCGCGGGCTGATCCCGGCGGAACTCGCGAAAGGGTTCGGCTTCTTCCACGGCAAGCCGGCTTCCGCCTTCTCCGCCGTCGCGGTGACGCCGGACGCGCTGGGCGAGGCCTGGCGGGAGGGAAAACTCCACCGGCCGCTCCTGTCGACACTGAACGGGAAGCCGTTCGGCCGGCCGGAGGCGGGGATCGATATGACGTTCGATTTCGGCCGGCTGATCGCTCATGCGGCGGCCACCCGGCATCTGCCCGCCGGCTCCATCATCGGGTCGGGCACCGTCTCCAACCGCGACGCCGACGGCGGCCCCGGCCGGACGGTGGCGGAGGGTGGGGCCGGATATTCCTGCATCGCGGAGATGCGGATGATCGAGATCATCGCTCAGGGCAGGCCGACGACGCCCTTCATGCGCTTCGGCGACACGGTTCGGATCGAGATGCTGGGCGGTAGTGGCCGCGACATATTCGGCGCCATCGACCAGCGGGTGGAGCGGGCGGTCCTTCAAGACCGCTGACAGCCATGAAAGTGCTGGCGCGGCCTTCTACCAAAAGCGGCGGCGCGCCGACGGTTAGCGGCGGCGGCGCGGCGGCGGACGGCGGTTGCCGCCGGCTCCCGGCGCGGGGGCGCGTTCGTCCTTGTGACGGTAGTTGATGCGGCCCTTGGTCAGGTCGTAGGGCGTCATCTCAACGGTGACGCGATCGCCGACGAGGATGCGGATGCGGTTCTTCTTCACGCGCCCGGAAGCATAGGCCAGGACTTCATGCCCGCTTTCCAACGAAACGCGGAACCGCGTCTCGGGAAGGACTTCGGTGACGTGGCCGTCAAATTCGATCAGATCTTCTTTTGCTATGACATCCTCCCTATCGACCGGATGGCCGATCCAACGAAAAAAGTCCAGCCAGCGCGGGAAGAACGTCCCGCGCCGCCGGACTCGAAGGTCCTTCGGCCAGGGGCGGCCCCAAAAGGCCGCCCCGCCCGAACTACTCGGTCTTCAGATTGGTCGCGGCGGTCTTGCCGTTGTTGCCGCGCTCCAGATCATAAGACACCTTCTGACCTTCATTGACGGTCGAAAGCCCCGCGCGCTCGACGGCGGAGATGTGCACGAACACATCCTGCCCCCCATCGTCCGGCTGAATGAAGCCGTAGCCCTTGGTGCTGTTGAACCACTTAACGGTGCCAGTGGACATGGTCGTCCTCCTTGATGGCGGTGGCGCCCGCGCGAACATCGCGAGGGCGCATCAAATGTCTTCGAGGGGACCCTGTTCCGGCGCCTTTGTAGGTGGGGTAGGCGACCCAAGATTATTTGACCGGGTACAAATGGTGTATCGGGGGCGGTTCGTCAAGGATGCCTTCACGTTTCATCCCGACGGTCGTCCTTCGAGAGAAAGCAGTCGAGAAGCCGCCGGGCCGCTTCCGTGGGTGCGATGCGCCCCCCGGTCACCTCGCGCTCCATGTCGGCGAGTTTCGCGCGGACGCCCGGATGGCCGGCGAAGGCGAGGCGCAACCCGTCCTCGATCGCGCTCCACAGCCAGGCGCGGGCCTGGTCGGCGCGGCGGCGGTCCAGCGCGCCGGTCTCCTCCATCAGCGCCCGGTGATCGCCGATCGCGGTCCAGACCGCCTCCAGCCCGCGATCTTCGGCCGCCGATATCTGGAGGATCGGCGGACGCCAGGGCGAGGACCGGTCGCGCAGCAGCGCCAGCGCGTGGCGATACTCGGCCGCGGCATGGTTGGCCTGGGCCTTGAGGTCGCCGTCGGCCTTGTTGACGATGACGATATCGGCACGCTCCACGATGCCGCGCTTGATGCCCTGAAGCTCGTCGCCGGCGCCGGGCTGCAGCATCAAAAGGAAGGTGTCGACCATGTCGGCGACCGCCGTTTCGGACTGGCCGACGCCCACCGTCTCCACCAGCACCACGTCGAAGCCGGCCGCCTCGCAGGCCAGAAGCGCCTCACGCGTGCGGCGGGCGACGCCGCCCAGCGTCCCGCCGGAAGGGGAAGGGCGGATGAAGGCGCGGCCGTCGCGGGACAGAAGCTCCATCCGCGTCTTGTCGCCCAGGATCGACCCGCCGGTGCGGACGGAGGAAGGATCGACCGCCAGCACCGCCACCCTTCGCCCGGCCTCGATCAGCCGCAGGCCGAACCGTTCGATGAAGGTCGATTTGCCGACGCCGGGCGAGCCGGAGATTCCGATCCTGACCGCGCCGCCGGCATGGGGCAGCAGAAGGCGCAGCAAGGCTTCGGCGTGCGCTCTATGGTCGGCGCGACCGGATTCGATCAGCGTGATCGCCCGCGCGAGCGTCCGCCGGTCACCCTGCCGGATGGCGGCGGCGCGGGCCTCGTCATCCGGTACATCCGGCGATGCGTCCGGGGCGGTGCGTGCGGCGTCGTTTGCGATGGCGTCGGATTCCGATATCGGTATGGTGCGACGGACCACATTATCAATCACGGCCGATCCCGGCCAAGCCTTCCCGCGACGCGACACCCCAGGACCCCATACCCCATGGACGGACGCGACCCTCCGACGCCCCCGTCGAACCCGGAGCCGGCCTCCCGCCACGGCCGGCTGTCGCGCGCCGGCTTCAACCTGCTGGGCTGGATCTTCGTCTGCGTCGGGTTCGTGGGCGTGGTGACGCCGGTCCTGCCGACGACGATCTTCCTGCTGATCGCGCTCGCCTGCTTCGCGCGCGGGTCGCCCCGGTTCCACGATTGGCTCTACCATCATCCGAAGCTGGGGCCGCCGCTCCAGGCCTGGCGGCGGCACGGCGTCATCCGCCCCCGCGCCAAGGCGACGGCGATCGCGATGCTGGCCGTCAGTCTGGTCGCGACCGCCATCCTCTCCGGCACGCCCTGGGCTCCGATCCTGCTGGCGCCGCTGCTGGCGGCGGTCGCGCTGTTCATCCTGACCAGACCCGGAAGCGCGCCGAAGGGGGAGTGACTGAAGACGCCGAGACACCAACGGAGGATGGCCCCAACATGCAGCATCTAGACCGGAAGGCGCGGCGGGAACGCCTGCATCGCGATGCACTGGAAGCCTGGGTCGATTTCCAGCAGACCAATCTTCACGCCACGGCGGAGAAGGTGGATGCGTGGCTCGTCCGGCTTGAAGAGGGCGATGATGTGAAGCCGCCGGTGTGCCACGCTTGATCTAGTCGCGGCGAGTGGTTCACCAAACAGGGCCCAAGCCTAGGAAAACCCGAGCGTCTTGTCAGGTGGGGTAGCTTGGCTCTTGGATATTCTGAACTGATAATAGGGCATGTTTCCTGGAATCTTAGCTTCTATGAGCTTCCAGATTCCGGCCATCAATTTGGCCACTCTCCCCGAAAGATCGCCGCCGCCGGTGCTCCCCTTGATCCATGTTCCCGAGGGATCTGCCAACCTCAAATGTTCTACCAAAGTTAGTGCTATCCCCGGCTTGATGTGGGGTCCCCAGAAAACCTCTTCTGACGCCGTCTTCCGAAGTTCTGCCGGCGGCATTTTGTCGATACTGTGCTGGGTGTAGGATTTTCCGATCTCCTTGTAAGCTGTGTAAGTGTATGTTTTTGACCATCCGTCCGATTGATATTTTACTTTGAGGCTATTTGAAGGAAACCCATACCAAGCGGTATTCAGAGAGTTACTGAACGTCTGATTTGCAGAGTAGCTCACCCAATCATCGAAACTGATCCACCCCACTTCCAATAGTTTGCTGTCGCCGAAATATTTAGGTTTACCGCTTGCCACCCCTCCGGAATTTGCGCTGACAACCGGCTTTCCTTTTACGTTTAACTTGTAAAAAACGAAATCTATATTACCAAAATTCGTAAAATCTCGCTCGCTTGTATTGATTTTTATTCCTCCCAATGCGTCCAGAATATCTTTGAATTTTACATCTTGAAGGCGAACGCTGTCCAATGGCAGCTTCGCGATTTCTGTCTTCCCGCTGCGAGAAGCAATTAGCTTGGCAAGCTCGAATAGAGAAAGCATCGCCGCATCCCCATTTTTCACGCCGCCATGCGTCTTGGTCTTTCCTTTAATGGCGTGCCACCCGCTATTCTCGGCGTCGGAAGAACGGTGCTCAAGCATCAACGGCAACGCCTCGAACTTGTTGACGAAATTCTTCTCGTCTTCAGTTAGATTCATTGCCCTCAGTTTCTTCAGGTTGGACTCCGACGCCCCTACAATGTCTACTCCGATCGTCGACTGCGTGATCGCGTCATAAGCCGCTTGCTCGCGTACGTTCATGATGTCCTCCTGAGCCCAATGCGATTACAATATCGCGCGGTACGTGACGGTCGCACAGTCGAATATAAGCAGGCTGTGTGCGGGCAAGGACGATCCTTGGCCTCACCGAATATAGAGGCCTGCGGTCTGTCCAACCTTTAACCCTGCAGACTTCACTGGCGCGACACTTGACGCCGGTCGAACGTTCCACGGTGTGTTCTGCGGCGATTTGCTTCCATGTCTTGGGCGTTCGTCACGGTAAGGAAGCCGGCTTCTAGACCGGGCTGTGCGCCGGGATGACGGGGCCGGGGCCAGCCGCCGCTTCCTGCTGGCGACGCCAGAGGGCGGCATAGGGGCCGTGGGCGGAGAGAAGGTCGCGATGGCGGCCGCGTTCGACGATTCGGCCTTCCTCCAGAACGATGATCTCGTCCGCGTCGATGACCGTCGACAGGCGGTGGGCGATGACCAGCGTCGTCCGCCCTTGGGAAACCTCCCTCAGATTGGCCTGTATCTCCCGCTCGGTATGGGTGTCCAGCGCGGAGGTCGCTTCGTCGAACAGCAGGATGGCGGGGCGCTTCAGGATCGTCCGGGCGATGGCGACCCGCTGCTTCTCCCCGCCCGAAAGTTTCAACCCGCGTTCGCCCACCTTCGTTTCGTAGCCATCGGGCAGCGTTTGGATGAAGCCGTGGATTCGCGCCAGCCGGGCGGCCTCCTCCACCTCCTCCCGCGTCGCGCCGGGGCGGCCATAGGCGATGTTGTAGTAGATCGTGTCGTTGAACAGCACCGTGTCCTGCGGGACGATTCCGATCGCCGACCTGAGCGAGATTTGCGTCACGTCGCGGACATCCTGCCCGTCGATCAGGACCGCGCCGCCATTCACGTCGTAGAAGCGGAACAGCAGGCGGCTGACGGTTGACTTGCCCGCGCCGGTCGGCCCGACGATCGCCACCGTGCGGCCGGGCGGTACGGTGAAGGAGACGCCCTTCAGGATCGGCCGGCGAGGGTCGTAGCCGAAATACACGTCATTGAAGGCGACCGACCCGCCGGCGATCGAGAGCGCGGGCGCGCCGGGCTTGTCCTCCACCTCGGCATCCACCTCAAGCAGCCTGAACATGGCGTTCATGTCGACCAGCCCCTGCTTGATCTCCCGATAGACGAAGCCGAAGAAGTTGAGCGGCTGGTAGAGCTGGATCAGGTAGGTGTTGACCAGCACGAAATCGCCGACCGTCATCGTGCCGGCGACGATCCCGCGCGCCGCCATGTACATGATCAGCGTGAGGCCGGTCGAGATGATCGCCGCCTGCCCGATGTTCAGCATGGAGAGCGAGGAGCGAGAGCGCACGGCGGCATGTTCGTAGCGCCGCATGGCGCCGTCGAAGCGGTCCGCCTCATGCGCCTCGTTGCCGAAATACTTCACCGTCTCGTAATTGATCAGGCTGTCGATCGCCTTGGTGTTGGCGTCCTCGTCCGTCTCGTTCATCTGGCGGCGGAACTTCAGCCGCCATTCGGTGACCCACATGGTGAAACCGATATAGCCGACGACCGTCACCAGCGTGACCAGCGCGAACCAGATGTTGAACAGCCCCCAGAGGATGCCGGCGACCAGCAGGATCTCGAACAGGGTCGGCAGGATGTTGAACAGCATGAAGGACAGCATCGTCTCGATCGCGCGGGTCCCCCGCTCGATGACGCGCGACAGTCCGCCGGTCCGCCGTTCCAGATGGAAGCGCAGCGCCAGCGTGTGAAGATGCCGGAAGATGTTGAAGGAGGCGCGCCGTATCGCGCGCTGCGCCACCTTCGCGAACACCGCGTCCCGCAGTTCGGAGAATCCGAGGCTCAGCACGCGGGCCAGCCCATAGGCCAGGATCGCGCCGACCGGCACGATCAGCGCCAGCGACTGTTCGGGAGCCTGCCCTGCCGCCTGCCCGGGCGTCAGCGCGTCGACCGCCTGCTTGTAGAAGATCGGGATGTAGACGTTGGCTATCTTGGCCGCGATCAGGAACGCCATGGCGATGACCACGCGCGCCTTCATCTCCCGCCCGTCCTTGGGCCAGAGGTAGGGGGCGAGCGTGCGCAGCACCCCGAAATCGGTCCGGGCGGCGCTGGCGGGGGGAGAAGTTTCGGTCATGGTCGCTTCGGGCAAATTCCTATGGATACCCTGTCAAGTCCAGCATGACGGTTTCCCCGGCCGCGCGGATCGGGCATTCATCGGGACATGACGGAACCTGTTCGAAGGAAATGACAATGAGCGTTGCCGACAGCATCCGGCGGAAGCTGACCGAAGGGCTGGCGCCCCTTCATCTGGAGATCATCGATGACAGCCATCGGCATGAAGGCCATGCCGGCCATGATGGCAGGGGAGAAAGCCATTTCCGCGTCACCATCGTCTCGACCGCCTTCGAGGGCCGCTCCAGGGTCGACCGGCAGCGCCTGGTCTATGGCCTTCTGGCCGAGGAGATGGCCGACCGAATCCATGCGCTGGCGCTGGTGACCAGGACGCCCGACGAACAGCGTTGAACAAAGGACGAGGGCGGCGAAAAGACAGCCATGCTCTTGATTGCAACTTTAAAAAGAAAAACTAATCGAATTTTTGATTTCGGTTGAAACGGAGAAAGAGAGGGGTAAAGTCCGTCGAAAGTTAATTAGAAATCGAGATGGCTTGTGCTATCGGAACGTGTAAGGTGAACTAGCCGATGCCCAGTTCCCTCAAGTGCCGGAACATCACTTTGCTGGACGCGCGGGAAGGAGCGCCGAAACGGACCAGCATCAGGCTGGAGCCCTATATGTGGAGCGCGATGGAAGATATCTGCCGCCGGACGGGACGCACCATTCACCAGTTCTGCCAGGATGTAGACCGGGTGCGCGGGCGTTCCTCGCTCACCGCTGCGATCCGGGTGGCGATCCTGGCCTTCTATCGTGACACGGTGGAGGAGCGGGAGATTGACGAGCGCCGGACCCGGCGTCAGTCGGCGTCCCGGTCGCCGGTGTAGAAGGCCGTCCACAGCCGCCGGGCGATCTCTCCATCGCTGGCGAAGGCGTGGCAGGAATTGAGCAGCGGGGGCGGGCGATCGCCGGCCGAAGGCGGCGAGGGCGGGCCGGACGTGGCCGTCTTTCCTTCCGCCGCCGCACGCTCCCGCGTCAGGACAGGATAGATGGTCTGGAAGGCGGTGGTGGCCATCGGCCCCAGCAACTCGACCAGATGGGTGCATCCATGGACCCCACCCAGCCGCTCCTTCACCTGCCGGGTGAAGCCGGCCTTGACGCGCAGGCCGACGAGCCGCTGGAAGGCGGGTGCAATGGATCCGCACACGCCATAGGGCGCGGCGTCGGTCGCCGCCTCGACCTCCAGGATGGTAAAGCGATCATCCAGCGTCAGCCGCAGCCGCATATCGTGAAGCGGTATGCCGGGCTCGATGCGGCCCCGGTGTTCGTTCTCGAACGCGTAGGCCTTGACGTCCGTCATATGGCCCTCGACGTCCCACAGCCCGTCGGCGCGGCGATAGCCGCGGCATTCGACATGACGCGTGTGGAGGGGCTCGCGCTCGGCCGGGGGTGAGAGGGGCATGGTTGCTTTCCGTTTACGTAAACGTAAGAGTGCGCCGCCGACCAGGAACGGTCAACCTTGCTCCGCGGGCTCTTCGGTCTCCGCGTCCTCTCCGGGCGGAGTGACGCGGATCGACATGATCTGGTTGCGCTGGCGGCGCAGGATCTCGAACCGGAAGCCGTAGAAGGTGAAGGTCTGCCCGACCTCCGGGATGCGCCGCGCCTCATGCAGCACCAGCCCGGCCAGCGTCGAGGCATGGTCGTCCGGCAGCCGCCATTCGAACTGGCGGTTGAGGTCGCGCAGCGTCACCGTGCCGTCGATGATGAAATCGCCGACGGGCTGCGGCCTGACGCCGGCTACCTGGACATCGTGCTCGTCGGTGATGTCGCCGACGATCTCCTCCAATATGTCCTCCAGCGTCACCACGCCCTGGAGGCTGCCATATTCGTCGACGACCATGGCGAAATGCTCCCGCCGGTCGCGGAAGGCCTGAAGCTGGTCCAGAAGCGTGGTCGAATCCGGGATGAACCAGGGCTTCCCGGCGATCTCCAGAACGTCCAGCCCCTCGACGCGTCCCTCCCGCTGCTGGAGCGCGCGCAGCAGATCCTTGGCGTGGAGGATGCCGACGATGTTGTCCGGATCGCCCCGCCAGACCGGAATGCGGGTGAAAGGACTCTCCAGCACCGCCCGCACGATGTCGGCCACCGGCTCGTCGGCGTCGATGGTCGCGACATTTCGGCGGTGGATCATGATCTCCGACACCTCGACATCGCCCAGATCGAGGATCGACCGCAGCATCGCCCGCTCATGCTGGGTCTCCTGCTCCGGTCCCCGGTGAAGCTCGATCGCGCCACGCAGCTCCTCGATATGGCTGCCGACGGCCATCCCCGACCCGTGGGCGCCGAACAGCCGGAGGATCAGCCTGACGATCAGGTTGATCAGCGAGACGAGGGGCGACAGCAGAAGGATCAGCGGCCTGAGGAACGGCGCGACCGCCAGCGCGGCGCTTTCCGAATGGCGGATCGCATAGGTCTTCGGCAGGACCTCGGAGAAGACGAGGATGGTCAGCGTCATGACCAGCGTCGCCACCGGCACGGCGGCTTCCCCCACCAGGACCAGCAAGGTGCTTGTCGCCACCGACGAGGCCAGGATGTTCACCAGATTGTTGCCCAGAAGCAGCGTGCCCAGCAGCTTTTCATTGTCGCGGCGCAGCAGGTTGACCAGGCTCGCTCGGCCCATCCCTTCATTCTCCAGCTGATGCATCCGGGCGCGGCTCGCGGCCGTCAGCGCCGTCTCCGAACCTGAGAAGAACGCCGACAGCAGCAGGCAGGCGAGGATCAGGGCCAGGCTGATCGCGATCGAGACGTCCATCGGTTCGGGACTCCCTTCGTCAGGCGGCGACGGCGTCGTTCAGCAGCATCGCGACCTCGGCGGGGTCGACGCTCCTGTCGATGAAGCTCCGGCCGATGCCATGGGCCAGGATGAAGGTGACCGTCCCCTCCTGCACCTTCTTGTCTTTCGACATGTGGGCCAGGAGCGCCCCGGCGTCCCAGGGCTTTCCGCCGATTCCCGGCAGCGCCACCGGCAGCCCGACGGACGCCAGGTGCCGGCGCAGCCTGTCCGCGTCAGACCGGGGGCAGAGGCCAAGGCGCGCCGACAGGTCGAAGGCCAGGACCATGCCCAGCGCGACCGCCTCGCCATGCAGCAGCGCGTCGCCGTAGCCCGTCTCGGCCTCCAGCGCATGGCCGAAGGTGTGGCCGAGATTGAGCAGCGCCCGGCGTCCCTGCTCGGTCTCGTCGGCGGCCACCGTTTCCGCCTTCGCCCGGCAGCTTTCGCGGACCGCATGGATAAGGGCCGCCTTGTCGCCGTCGAGAGCGCGGGCGCCGTTCTCCTCCAGCCAGGCGAAGAAGTCCGGCCGGTCTATCGCGCCGTACTTCACCACTTCGGCATAGCCGGCGAGGAGTTGGCGTCGCGGCAGGCTGTCCAGCAGGTCGATGTCGGCCAGGACCAAGCGCGGCTGGTGGAAGGCGCCGATCAAATTCTTGCCGTGCCGGCTGTTGATCCCGGTCTTGCCCCCGACGGCGCTGTCGACCTGCGCCAGCAGCGTCGTCGGTATCTGGATGAGGGGCAGGCCGCGAAGGGCGGAAGCGGCGGCGAAGCCCGCGAGGTCGCCCACGACCCCGCCGCCCAGCGCGATCACCGTCACCGACCGTTCGATGGTGAGCCCCAGCAGCCGGTCGTGCAGGTCGCCCAGGCAGGCCCAGCTCTTCGATCCCTCGCCGGCGGGCACGACCAGCCTGTCATGGCGGATGGCCTCGCGATCCAGCGCCGCCTCCAGTCGCGGCAGGTGCAGGGAGGCCACCGTCTCGTCGGTGACGATCACCGCCCGTTTCGACGGCAGCGCCGGCGCGATCAGCGCGCCCGCCCGGTCGATCAGGCCGCCGCCGATGAGGATGTCGTATCCACGCCCGGCGAGCGCGACGCGAACGGTTTCGTGGGACATGGGCCAGCTCGATTGAAAGGGTTTAGGAAACGGTGAACCTATCGCGGAAGCGGGGCCGCCCCGTCAACCGGCAGCCGCCGCGCTGCTTTCCGCCAGATAGAGGTCGATCGCATCCAGCGCGATATCGACCGTGTGATCAAGCGGCGCGTCACGGCTGTCGATGACGATATCGGCGCGGGCATAGACCGGGTAGCGGATGTCGATCAGCTTCTGCAGCACGGCCGCCGGATCGTCCCGCTTCAGGAGCGGCCGGTTGTTCCGCCTCGATGTACGGGCCAGAAGCACCTCCAGATCGGCTCTCAGCCACAGGGAGATGCCGTTCTCCGCGATGCTGGCGCGGGTGTCGATGTCCATGAACGCGCCCCCGCCGGTCGCCAGGACGTGCAGCGGGCCGGTCAGCAGCCGGGCGATCACCCGCCGTTCCACGTCGCGGAACGCCGGTTCGCCGTAAAGCTCGAAGATGTCCTCCACCGTGCAGCCGGCGGCCCGCTCGATCTCCTGGTCCGCATCGACGAAAGGCAGGCCCAGCCGGTGGGCGAGCCGCCTTCCGATCGCGCTTTTTCCGGCACCCATCAGCCCGACCAGCACCAGGCTGCGCGGCAGGTTGGAACGAGCGGAAATTCCGGTCATGACCGACCCTTCCGCCGGCCCGGCCGGCGGTGGACGTTTGGGTGTGAGCGCCTTAAGATCGCCATGTCGAAGCCATAGCATACTTCGCTTTCGCAATCCCATCACGCTGGGGCCGTCCACCGGCCCCGGCGCTTGTCCCGGCCCGATATAGAACGGTTCCACTCTTGGCACGCTCCCGCAACCGATCAGTCTTCTCCCAGGGGCCGTCGCGCGGCGTCGGCGCCCGCCTCACGCAGTTCTTCCTGGTGCTGATTGCGCTCGTCATCGTCGGCGGGGTCGTCTTCCTGGGATTCTGGGATCTTCAGCCGCCATCGGAAATGGTGGAGAAGGTCATTCCGGACGAGAGCCTGCCCCGCTGATATTTGACCGGCCGGGCCGGGCTCGCGCCCACATGTCGCGGGGCGTGAGGCTGGCGCTTTCCGCCGTCATGGAGTATCCGGTCCCTCCGGCGCCATCCTCGCTCCGGACGCAGATGTTCCGGCTCCGTGGCCGGCTCCTTGGAAAGCTTGAGTAGCAAGACAATGTCGACGACGACGCCCCGGCGCGGCCGGCCGAGAAAGCCGAAGCCGGCGCCGTCTCCCCAGGTCGAGGCATTCCTGGACATGCTGACCGCCGAACGGGCGGCGGCGGCGAACACACGGCAGGCCTATCAGCGCGACCTGGCCGACCTCGTCCTCTTCCTCTCCGGCCGGGGATGCGCGCTGGAGACGGCCTCCACCGACGATCTGCGCGGCTATTTCGACCATCTGGCCGCCCAGCCCGGCGCGCGCGCGGCCTCGACGGCCGTCCGCACCGTGGCGCGAAGGCTTTCCGCCGTCCGCCAGTTCTACCGATTCATGACCTCCGAAGGGCTGAGGGCCGACGATCCTTCCTCGACGATCGACAGTCCGAAGCTGGGCCGCAGCCTGCCCAAAATCCTGACGGAGGAGGAGGTGGAGCGTCTGCTCGCGGAAGCCACCGCCCGCGCCCGCGATCCCGACCGGGCGCCGGAAGGCATCCGGCTGGTCGCCCTTCTGGAGACGCTCTACGCCACCGGGCTGCGCGTCAGCGAGCTGGTCGGCCTGCCGCGCACCGCCATCGTCCATGACCACCGTTTCCTGATGGTCCGCGGCAAGGGCGGCAAGGAACGGATGGTGCCGCTCAGCGAGCCGGCGCGGGAAGCGCTGGACGCCTATCTGAAGGTGCGGGGCCATTTCCTGGTTTCGGGGCGGGAAGCCAAGCAGCAGCCCTGGCTGTTCCCTTCCCGCATCGCGCGCAACGGCTACCTGACCCGCCAGCGTTTCGCGCAGTTGTTGAAGGAACTGGCCCAGGAGGCGGGGATAGATCCGACGAAGGTCAGCCCTCATGTGCTGCGCCACGCCTTCGCCACCCACCTCCTGACCCATGGCGCCGACCTTCGTGCCGTCCAGAAGATGCTGGGCCACGCGGACATTGCGACCACCCAGATCTACACCCACATCCTCGGCGACCGGCTCACGCGGACGGTGGAGGACCACCATCCCCTGGCGAGGCGCGCGCGGAAGTCGGCGTGATAAACCCCTCACCCTCCCGCTTCGCGGGTCCCTCCCTCTCCCACAAGGGGCGAGGGTGAAGTTGTGAGCAACCGGAAAGAGGGGTGACAAGTTAGCCCTCTCCCCTCGTGGGAGAGGGTTGGGTGAGGGGGTGGTTTTTGTTTCATTTCTATTTCTCAAATATTTCTCTGCCATATCATTCCCATGAATATTTCACGTCCACTGTAACAGTTCATTGTTGACGCTGTTTTCACTGTGATAACCGGACTCCCGTAGCCTCACCTTCAAGAGAATGGCGGCGGGTCATGAATATTCTGGTTCTGGGCGGCGACGGTTTCTGCGGCTGGCCGACGGCGCTGCATCTTTCGGCGCACGGCCATGAGGTGACGATCCTCGACAATCTGTCGCGCCGGGCGATCGATATCGAGCTGGAGGCGTCCTCCCTGACGCCGATCCGGCCGATGGGCACGCGGCTGGCGGCGTGGCGGGAGACGACGGGGAAGCCGATCGCCTTCCACAATCTCGACCTCGCGCGCGATTATGACCGGGTCCTGGATCTCCTGAAGGCGCTGCGGCCGGACGGCATCGTCCATTTCGCGGAGCAGCGGGCCGCGCCCTACTCCATGAAATCCAGCCGTCACAAGCGCTACACGGTCGACAACAACATCAACGCCACCAACAATCTGCTGGCCGCGATGGTGGAGGCGCGGGACGCGACGGGTTGCGATCCCCATCTGGTGCATCTGGGCACCATGGGCGTCTATGGCTATGGCGCCCATGGCGCGCCGATACCCGAAGGCTACCTGCCGATCAGGGCGCAGCGCGCGGACGGGGAATGGGCGGAATTGGAGATACTGCATCCGGCCAGCCCGGGCAGCGTCTATCACATGACCAAGGTGCTCGATCAGCACCTCTTCCTCTACTACGGCAGGAACGACCGGCTGCGGATCAGCGACCTGCACCAGGGCATCGTCTGGGGCACCCAGACGGCGGAAACCAAGCGCGACGATAGGCTGATCAACCGTTTCGACTATGACGGCGATTACGGCACGGTCTTGAACCGCTTCCTGATGCAGGCGGCGGTCGGTCATCCGCTGACGGTCCACGGCACGGGCGGGCAGACGCGCGCCTTCATCCACATCCAGGACACGGTGCGCTGCATCGACCTGGCGCTGGCGAACCCGCCGGCGGAAGGCGAGCGGGTGATGATCCGCAACCAGATGACGGAGACCCATCGAGTCCGCGACCTCGCCCGCATGATCGCTCGGCTGACCGGCGCCAGGGTCGATTTCGTGGACAATCCGCGGGTCGAGGCGGCGGAGAACGAACTGGAGGTAGAGAACCGACGCTTCCTCGATCTCGGCCTCGACCCGGTGACGCTGGAGGACGGGCTGCTGACGGAAGTGTTCGAGATCGCCCGCCGCTACGCCGACCGCTGCGACCTCTCCCGCATCCCCTGCCGCTCCCTCTGGCGCACGACTCCGCCCGCGGAAACGCTGAAAATGGTGGCGGCTGGGGAGTAGGGACAACCCGCCCCCTCACCCAACCCTCTTTCGTCATTCTGGACTTGATCCAGAATCCATAGGCTTTCGCCGCGACGCATGGGCGCGACCGGCCGCGAAGATGCATGACAGGGCCGCCGTGTTGGGATATTATTCCTCAACGATGATTGGCTCGATTCCGCGAAAAGCCGACAAAAGCCTACAAAAGCCCACATAAGAAAAAAGCCGATCGAGGGACGGGAGGTGAGGGGGTGTCCTCCCCTCCGGCGTTGACATGGCCGGTCCTGACGCTTTTATCTATTCCGCATCGTGAAAGTCATTTCCACGAAATCGGAAAGAGGAAGCGCCATGACCGCCAGCAGCCTGCCGTCCCTCCCGGGAGTCGAGATCAAGGGCGACGCCGTGCCTGGGGTCGAGGCCGTCCTGACGCAAGACGCGCTGGCCTTCATCGTCGAACTGGAGCGGACTTTCGGGGCGGAGCGGGTTCGTCTGCTGAAAGCGCGAGAGGAAAGGCAGGCCCGGATCGAAGCCGGGGAGAAGCCCGATTTCCTGGCGGAGACGAAGCCGGTGCGCGACGCCGACTGGACGATCGCTCCGCTGCCGGCGGACCTCCAGGACCGGCGGGTGGAGATCACCGGGCCGGTCGACCGCAAGATGGTCATCAACGCGCTCAATTCCGGCGCGTCGGTCTTCATGGCGGATTTCGAGGATTCCAGCACCCCCCTCTGGGCGAACCAGATCGAGGGGCAGGTCAATCTGCGCGACGCGATTGTCGGGACGATCGCCTTCACCGACCCGAACACCGGCAAGGACTACGCGCTGAAGGATGAGACGGCCGTGCTGAAGGTGCGCCCGCGCGGCTGGCACCTGCCGGAGGCCCATCTGCTGGTCGACGGAAGGCCGATGTCCGGCGCGCTGTTCGATTTCGGGCTGTTCTTCTTCCACAACGCCAGGGCGTTGCTGGCGAAAGGTACGGGGCCGTATTTTTACCTGCCGAAGATCGAAAGCCATCTGGAGGCCCGGCTGTGGGACAAGGTTTTCACCCATTCGGAGAAGGCGCTGGGCGTGCCCCATGGTACGATCAAGGCGACGGTGCTGATCGAAACCATCCTCGCGGCGTTCGAGATGGACGAGATACTTTATGAGCTGCGCGACCATTCCGCCGGCCTCAATTGCGGGCGGTGGGACTACATCTTCTCCTACATCAAGAAGTTCCGGAACGATCCCGCGACGCTGACGCCGGATCGGGCGCTGGTCACCATGACCGCGCATTTCATGCGGTCCTACAGCCTGCTGTGCATCCGCACCTGCCACCGGCGGAACGCGCCGGCGATCGGCGGCATGGCGGCCAACATCCCGATCAAGAACGACGCGCAAGCCAACGAGGCGGCGATGGCCAAGGTTCGCGCCGACAAGGAGCGGGAGGCGACGGACGGCCATGACGGCACCTGGGTCGCCCATCCGGGGCTGGTGCCGATCGCGCGCGAGATCTTCGACCGCATCATGCCCCCGCCCAACCAGATCGACCGCAAGCGGGAGGACGTCTCCGTCACGGCGGCGGACCTGCTGAAGGTTCCCGAAGGGCCGCGGACGGAGGCGGGGCTGCGCCAGAACGTCGCCGTCGGCATCGGCTATCTGGAGGCCTGGCTGCGCGGCGTCGGCTGCGTGCCGCTGTTCAATTTGATGGAGGACGCCGCGACGGCGGAAATCTCCCGCGCCCAGATCTGGCAGTGGCTGCATCTGGGGGCGTCGCTGGAGGACGGGCGGCAGGTGACAACCGGCCTGCTGCGCCGGACGGTGGAGGAGGAGCTTGAAGCCTGGCGCGCCCGCGTTGGCGACGAAGCCTTCACCGCCGGCCGCTACCGCGATGCCGCCGCCATGTTCCGCGACCTCGCCGAAGAAACCGACTTCGCCGATTTCCTGACGCTCCCCGCCTATCAACGCGTGGTGGCCGAGGGCGGGTGAGCCGCACGAAAATACCACCCCCACCCCGACCCTCCCCCGCAAGCGGGAGAGGGAGTTTGTTTGACGGCGCCGATAGCCCCCTCTCCTGCTTGCGGGAGAGGGGGTTGGGGGTGAGGGTGGTTGGTTATTGCGCGATGCGCAGGTTCGCCAGTTGGCCGGCGATGGTGCGGAAGACGTCGGAGAGGTCTTCGCCTTCGGGATTGTCGAAGAAATGGGCGGGGGTGGTCGCGCAATCCTCGAAGGTGTCGCGTGCTTCCTGGGCAGCAACGTTGGTTTTCTGCTCAGGCAGTTCGAACGTGATCGTGTAGATGATGATATCTTCGACCTTCATGGCATCGCAGATTTCCAGCGTCCGCTCGTTCAACTCGCGCCGCGCCTGATTGCGGCTGTCGGTGCCCAGAGTTTCCGCACTGATCCGCTGGTAGGCCGCGAAATCGGTGTCGCTGCTGTGCGGTCCCCAAAGCTGGTTCATCCCGTCGGTCAGGATAACGACCGCCTTGTCGATCAACTCTACCTCATAATCCAGCGGCAACTCGTCGGGAGTGGGGGCACCCCACAGACCCCGCCACTTAGGGGACAGAACGCGCCAGCCCCAGACAAGGCCGACATTGCTGGTGGTGCCGCCCCGGTGCCAGGAATCCATCTCGTCGATCGCATCCTCCACAGCGGAGCGGGCGGCAACTAGGGACGTGATCTCCGGACCACAGCCGATATTGGGGCCTCTTCCATTGTTGGAGGTGGTGTTGAGCGCTTTGCCTTCCCTGACGCCGTCAACCGCATAGTTGTTATCGTGATCGGGATCTGGGTCCGACGGAGCATACATCGGCGTGAACGGGTATACCGAAGGCGGGGCGTCGGTGGAGTCCTGGCGCGGTAGGCCGTAACCGTCGTCCCAGCGCGCCTCTACGCAGCCCTTCCAGCCGCTCGGGACATAATCCTCGTCGCCACCGGGATCGTTCGGCATCATTGAGTAGTCCAGCGCATCGAGATAACCCGGAACCAGCCAATCCGTCCGTTCGTGCCCGATATTGACGGCGGCGGTATAAGGCACGAGGCCGACCCAGAAGTTCGGAATCTCCTCCTTGTCCCCATAGAGGGTGGCAACTAGTTCATGGGCTGCCTCCTTCATGTCGTCTATTCGGGGGTTGGGGTCGCCGTTCTCATACATGGAACCAGTGATATCCATCACCAGCACCAGTTCCATGCCCCGGTCGGCGCGCTCCACCGTGCTGCTGGCCGCCACGGTCACCGTGTCGATGCCCAGCACCCGCATGAAGGTGGTGTCCAGGACGGCGCTGGCGGAGACGGTCAGCGACCTATCATCGGGCTGCGCCGGCGGAACCGGACCTAGAGTGATCTCCGCGCCCATGAAGCCTTGGGGGATGTTGGCGTCGAAGAACTTCTCGATATCGTCGTATCGATCATCGTCGAAGAACACCCGGCCGCCGGCCAGGGCGGCGGCGTCCAGCGCCTGGGACAGGCGGGCCTTCACGTAATAGCCGCGCGCCGTGTCGATCGACAGGCCGACGAAGCCGACCAGTGGGATGATCATGGCCGCGACCAGCGCGGCCGCGCCCGCCCGGCGATCAAGGGCGAAGCGGCGCAGGAAGCGGGAAATCGGGTGAGGGATCGAGCGCGAGGGCATGAAGGCGGGGCGATCTTGACGGCCGGCGGCAGCAAGACGATGCAGCGATGCTGGTTGAGGAATCATTAAAGAGGCGAAATCGGGCGACGAAAGAAAGTAGTTCGAATTTCGTAGCAAAATGGTTGGGCGATGGTGGCGTTTTAAGAGATCGTCAACTTCCTTCACTTATCCATGGTCGCGGAAAAGAGGGCCGTCTTTTCCGCAGTCATGCCTTTCAAAGAATAAGCATGAGATAATGTGCGTCATGGAGAGTCGAAAGATCGGCAGTTGCTTTTTGATATTAACGGCCGATTAAGGAAGTCGGGTTTTAGATGGTCGGGTTCGTGCCCAATCCCAGGAGGGGTTTCCCCATGTTTTCTGTTGTTCGCCGTTTCATCAGGAACGAGTCCGGCGCCACCGCCATCGAATATGGCCTGATCGCCGCCCTCGTCTCCGTCGCCGCCATCTTCGCTTTGACCGCCATGGGTGGCTCATTGGAGGGAATGTTCCAGACCGTTTGTGAATCGCTGGAAGGTGCCATGGCGGGCGGTGATCCCGCTAGCTGTGCCGCTCCGGCGGATGATCCAGCCGGGGTCTAGTAGCAGCACATAAACTTCACGCTGTACCGCAGAGAATGATCGCCTTTCGGCAGCCCTTGTCGAAGGGCGATCTTCCTCGGCTGGACTGAATAGTTCTCCGCGACCTTCGCAACTCCGGGAGTTGCTTCATGTCCGCCCGCAAGCTGATCCTGCTTCTGATCGCGCTGGTCATCGCCGGCGGCACGTTTCAGTTCGCGCGGACCTTCCTTTCCGCTCCTGAGCCAACGCCGGCCGCTCCGGTCACGGCCGATGCGCCGCCGCCCGCGCCGTCCTACCAGATCCTGGTCGCCGCGTCGGACCTGCCGATGGGCACGCTTGTCGCGCCGGATCATCTGCGCTGGCAGCCCTGGCCCGAAGGGCAGGGGGCGCCAGACGCCTATGTTTCCGACCAGGGTCATACCATCGATGAATTCAGCGGCGCCGTCGTCCGCCAGGGCCTGCGCGCCGGCGACCCGATCACGCCCGGCCGCCTCGTCAAGCGGGGGGAGCGGGGATTCCTCGCCGCCGTGCTGACGCCCGGCATGCGCGCCGTCACGGTGCCGATCACCAGCGTCACCGGCCTCGCCGGCCTCGTCTTTCCCGGCGACCGGGTGGATGTCATCCTGACCCACACCCTCCAGCAGCCGGACGCCGCGGTGGTGGCGATCCGCCGGGCCAGCGAGACGGTGCTGACCAATGTTCGCGTGCTGGCGATCGACCAGCGGGTGGACGACCAGACGCCCCAGCCGACGGTCGGCGAACTGGCGACGCTTGAAGTCACGCCCGACGATGTCGAACTGATCACGCTGGTGTCGGAGATCGGCCAGCTTTCCCTCAGCCTGCGCAGCCTGATCCCAGCGCCCGAGGCCGATCCGGCGGCGAGCCTGATCGCCGCGATCGACTACAAATCCCATTCCGCCGGACAGGCCGCCGAACAGACCGTCCTCGACCCGGCGACAGGCGGCATCGGCTTCACCTGGGACAGCGATGTCAGCGCGCTTCTGCCGCCGCCGCCGGTCGCGTCGGCCGCGCCATCCCGTACTGTCCAGGTGATGCGCGGCGGAACGCCCGCCGAACCGAAGATCTTCGATTAGGATCACCCCGCCGATGGCGCGTTCCCTTCGCATCCTCGCCGTCCGCATCGCGGCGTTAACCTTAATCTGGCTAGGGCTCGCCGTCGGCGCCTCGGCGCAGGAGATCGCGCTGGAGTTGAACAAGGGCGATCTTGTCCGTCTGCCGGAGCCGGCGGCCGCCGTCTTCATCGCCAATCCCGCCATCGCCGACATCCAGGTGATGGCCCCCAGCCTGGTCTATGTCTTCGGCCTCGGCGTCGGGGAGACCTCGCTGTTCGCGATCGGCGAGGATGACGAGGTGCTGGTCGACCGGCCGGTCGTCGTCACCCACAATCTGGACAGTTTGCAGGGGGAAATCGACGCCCTGCTGCCCGAGGCGGCGATCAGCGCCCGGTCCGTCCAGGGCGGCATCCTCTTGACCGGACAGGTCGCGTCGGCCGCCGACGCGGAGGACGCCCGGCGGCTGGCCGCGCAGTTCATCGGCGAGGGCGCGGATATCATCAACCGACTGACCGTCAACGCGCCCAGCCAGATCCAGCTCCGCGTCCGGGTGGCGGAGGTCAGCCGGACCGTCAGCAAGCAGTTCGGCGTCAATTGGGAGGCGCTGGGCACCGTCGGCAACTTCACCTTCGGCCTCGCCCAGGGCGCGGACATCAACATCGTCGACGGCGTCGTTTCGCGGGTGGGACAGGGATCGAACCTCTATACCGCCTTCAACAGCGGCAGCCTGGACGTCAACGGGCTGATCGACGCGCTGGAGGAGGAGGGGCTGGTCACCGTGCTGGCCGAACCGAACCTGACGGCGATGTCCGGCGAGACGGCCAGCTTCCTCGCGGGCGGTGAATTCCCGATTCCTCTGGTCGATGATGAATCGCTGACCGTCGAATACAAGGAATTCGGCGTCTCGCTCGCCTTCACGCCGACGCTGGTCGGCGACGGGCGGATCAACCTTCGCGTCCGGCCGGAGGTCAGCCAGCTTTCCTCCGCCGGTGCCGTGGTGATCGACGGGCTGGAGATTCCGGCGCTCACGACGCGGCGGGCGGAGACGACGGTGGAACTGGGCAGCGGGCAGAGCTTCGCGATCGCGGGGCTGCTCCAGAACAACAGCAACCAGAGCATCGCCCGCTTTCCGTTCCTGGGTGATCTCCCGGTGCTGGGCGCGCTCTTCCGTTCTACCTCGTTCCAGCGGGACGAAAGCGAGCTGGTCATCATCGTGACGCCCTATCTGGTGCGGCCGGTGTCGACCGATCGTCTGGCGATCCCTCAGCAGGATCTGCTGCCGCCCAACGACGCCGACCGGCTGCTCAACGGCCGCTTCGTCGGCCACGCCGCCGCATCGGCCGGCGGCGAGGGCGCACCGGTGTCGCTGGTCGGGCCGGTCGGGTTCATCCTGGAATAAGAGACGACGGATCATGAACGCTCACATCCAGAGAAGCCGGCTGCCCGGCATCGTCGCGGCGCTGACCGGACTGCTGGCGCTGGCCGCCTGCGCGCCGCCGCCGACGCCCACAGCCGTCGCGTGGGAGGCGCCGCGTCCGGTCGTGCGGACGATGGAAGTCACCCACGCCGTCCGTTTCGCGCCCTCCGCCACCGTGCTTTCCGCCGACGAGATGGCGGCGCTGGCCGATTTCCTGGCCGGGCATGACCCGAGCCTGGAGGACGAGCTGGTTGTGGAATATCCGGTCGGGGTCGCCAGCGCGCTCGCCTCCGGCCGGGCGCGGGCGGTGACGGAGTATCTCTCCTCGAAAGGCTTCGCGCCCCGGCTGACCTCCTACCCAGAAAGCGACCCCAACGCCGTCCGTGTGGCGATCCGCACCATGGTCGCCGCCGCGCCGCAATGTCCGACCTGGGGCGAAAGCATCGCGGAAGGCTATCTGAACAACCCGTCAGGGCGTCTCGGCTGCATCACGGCCGGCAATCTCGCGGCCATGATCGCCGATCCTCACGACCTGCTGGTCGGCAGCGCCCCCGGCCCGGCAGACGCCGAAAGGCTGGCGCTGGGCGTCGCCCGGCAACGCGCCGGCGGCGCGGTGGAACTGGCCGCCCCGACGGCGGCGGGCGGGGAATGATGGCCAGGGCGGCAACCGGAGCCGCGATGCGGACAGACAATTCCGCCAGGGCCTCCATCCACGCCGAATTCATGGCGTTCCTGATGGATGAAAGCAGCGCCCAGGCGGCGCGCGACCTCGCGCGGGCGCGCGGCTGGCCATCATCTGTCGTCCAGCGCTACCTGTTGGAGGATGTGGTCGAGATCATCGACGGGACCCACGCGCCCCGGATCATGGTGGTCGATATCGACGAGACGGAGGATCCGGTTTCCTCCATGGCCGCGCTCGCCATCCGCTGCGGCAAGGAATGCCGGATCGTCGGCGTCGGCTCCACCAACGATGTGATCCTCTACCGGCGGCTGAAGGAGGCCGGAGCCCACGATTACCTGGTGAAGCCGCTGGAGGCGGACCTGCTGCGGCAGGTGCTGGCGGCGGCGGGGAAGGCGAGCGCGACCCCGGAAGCGGGGGAGGTCGGGTCGCTGACCTTCGTGATCGGCGTGCGCGGCGGTGTCGGCGCCAGCACCATCGCCGTCAACACGGCCTGGCTGATGGCCCATGAGCATGAGCGGCAGACGGTGCTGCTGGACATGGACCTTCAGTTCGGCACCGACGCGCTGGCCCTGGACCTGGAGCCGGGGCGCGGCCTTCGGGAGGCGCTGCAGAGCCCGGACCGCGTGGACCGGCTGCTGATCGCAAGCTCGCTCGCCTCGGAAAGCGAACGGTTCTGCGTGCTGGGCGCGGAAGAGCCGCTGGAGGACCCGATCCAGTTCGACACCCGCGCGGCGGAGGCGCTGATCCGCGAACTGCGCGGCACATTTGCCAATGTCGTCGTCGACATGCCCCGCGCGCTCCTGCCGCTCCATCGCCGGCTGCTGATCGGCGCGGACAGGGTGATCCTCGTCTCCGACCTGTCGCTCGCCGGCATCCGCGACACCAGCCGGGCGCTGGCGGCGGTCGACGCGCTGGGCGGCGACGCCAGGGTCATGCCGGTCGTCGCGCGCGTCGGCAAGGAACGCCAGCCGCAGATCGACAAGGCCGCCTTCGAGAAGGGGATCGGCCGCAAGCTCGCGGCCCTCGTGCCGGAAGATTCCAAGGCGGTGCGCCAGGCGGCCAACGCCGGCAAGGCGCTGGGCGCGGTCGCCGCCGCCGCCGCCGCGACCAGGGCGCTGCGCGGGCTGGCGCAGGAAATCGCGGGCGCGGCCCCGCCGAAGAAGAGCCCGCTCTCCTTCCTGAAGCGCAAGAAGAAGGCGAAGGGCTGATGTTCCGGCGTTCCGGCGGAGAGGAACCGGCGGCGGCGGTGAGCGGCCCCGCGCCCGTCGATCTGGCGGACGGGCTGATCCCTGATCTGCTGCCCGGCCTGGATCTCGCGGCGCTGGCGGGCCTGTCGCGGGCCGATCTGGCGCGGGAGATCAAGGCGTCGGTCGCGGCGCGGCTGGGCGGCCGGCTTGCGTCGATGAACCTGCTGGAACAGCGCGACCTTGTCGCCCGCGTGGTCGACGCGGTGGAAGCCCAGATTCCCGACAATCCCGACCCGACGCCCGCCGAACCGCCTTCGGCGGAAATCGCGCCGTCGCCCATGGTGGATGTCGCCCCGCCCACGCGGCCCAAACCGTCGTTGAGCAGCCTGGACGAACAGGTCGCGGCGGAGGTCTACCAGCTTCCGGCCCGCGGATCGGCCAACGAAACTAAGGTGCGC
Source organism: Inquilinus sp. CAU 1745 (assembly GCF_039839375.1). Classification (NCBI taxonomy): domain Bacteria; kingdom Pseudomonadati; phylum Pseudomonadota; class Alphaproteobacteria; order Rhodospirillales; family Rhodospirillaceae; genus Inquilinus; species Inquilinus sp. CAU 1745. The sequence continues at coordinate 204,630 of NZ_JBDOQU010000006.1, read as the reverse complement.
GAGGCCAAGGCGCGGCTGGGCGATCTGCTGATGGAGCGGATCGACGCCACCGCCGCCGCCGCCATGGAGCGGGACGAACTGGAGCGGGAGATCGCCGACATCGTCGCGGAGCTTCTTGTCGAACAGAAGATCCAGCTCAACCTCGCGGAACGGCAGACTTTGGTCGACCGGCTGCTGGACGACATGCTGGGGCTGGGGCCGCTGGAGCCGCTTCTGGAGGATGAGTCGATCACCGACATCATGGTGAACGGCCCGCGCCAGGTGTTCGTAGAGCGCAAGGGCAAGTTGACGCTGACCGGCGTCCATTTCCGCGACAACGCCCATGTCATGGCGATCGCGACGCGCATCGTCACCCGCATCGGCCGCCGAGTCGATGAAAGCACTCCTCTGGTCGACGCAAGGCTGGAGGATGGCAGCCGCGTCAACATCATCATCCCGCCGCTGGCGATCGACGGGCCTTCGATCTCCATCCGGAAATTCGCGAAGAAGAAGATCACTCTCGATGTCATGGAGCGGCAGGAGAACCTGTCGCCGGCGATGGCGACGGTGCTGAAGATCGCCGCCCGGTCGCGGCTCAACATCCTGATCTCCGGCGGCACCGGCTCCGGCAAGACGACCCTGCTGAATGCGCTTTCCCGGATGATCGACACGACGGAACGGATCGTCACCATCGAGGACGCGGCCGAGCTGCAATTGCAGCAACCCCACGTCGTGAGGCTGGAGACGCGGCCGGCGAACCTGGAAGGGCAGGGCGAGATCACCATGCGCGAGCTGGTGAAGAACGCCCTGCGGATGCGCCCCGACCGCATCATCCTGGGCGAGATCCGGGGATCGGAGGCGCTGGACATGCTCCAGGCCATGAACACCGGCCATGACGGCTCGCTCTCCACCATCCACGCCAACCGCCCGCGTGAGGCGCTGACCCGGCTGGAGAACATGGTCGGCATGTCCGGCATCAACCTGCCGGCCAAGGCGGTGCGGACGCAGATCGCCTCGGCGGTCGACATGATCGTCCAGATCAGCCGGATGCGCGACGGCGTGCGACGCATCACCTATGTCAGCGAAGTGGTCGGCATGGAAGGCGACATCGTCACCATGCAGGATCTGTTCTGGTACGAATATGTCGGCGAGAAGCCGAACGGGATGCTGATCGGCGATTTCAAATCCGCCGCCATCCGCCCCCACTTCACCCAGCGCGCGGCCTATTACGGGCTCGATGCGGCGCTGATGGAATGCATGTGACGGGGCGGGCGGCATGACCCTGACCGACGCCTCCCTGTTGCCGCTCGCCATCGTCTCGGCCGGCGGCATCCTCCTGATCGTCGTCCTGTTCATGGCCTTCGCGGGCGATCCCGCGACCTCCGGCGCGGTCGTGAAGAAGCGGCTGGCGCGGGTCGGTCGGGCGGAGCGGTCCCGGTCCGGCGGACGGGCGGGCGGCGGTATCCGCCGCTCGACCCAGGACAGCTCCATACCGACGCTCGACCGGCTCCTGAAAGCGCTGCTGCCGAAGCCGGAGAAGATGCGGCTGAGGCTGGCGCGGACGGGGAAGAAGATCACGCTTTCCGAATATGTGCTGATTACGCTGATCAGCCTGGGCGTGCTGGGCTCCGCGCTCGTCCTGCTGTTCGGGCTCGCGCCGGTGCTGGGTATCCCGCTCGCGGTCATCGGCGGGCTGGGGCTGCCGCACATGATCGTCGGCTGGATGGGCGGTCGCCGGATCAACAGGTTCCTCAACGACTTTCCGGAAGCCATCGACCTCATCTGCCGGGGCCTGCGCTCGGGCCTGCCGGTATCCGAATCGATCACCGCCGTGGGGCGGGAGATGGCCGACCCGATCGGCGTGGAGTTCCGGGCCATCTCCGACAGCGTGCGGCTCGGCCAGTCGCTGGAGCAGGCGATGTGGGACGTGGCCCGGCGGCTCGACTGTCCGGAGTTCAAGTTCCTGATCATCGCCATGGCGATCCAGCGTGAAACCGGCGGTAATCTCGCCGAAACGCTGGCCAATCTAGCCGACCTCTTGCGCAAGCGCCGGCAGTTGAAGCTGAAGATCAAGGCGATGTCGTCCGAAGCGCGGGCCAGCGCCTGGATCATCGGGTCGCTGCCTTTCCTGATGTTCGCGATCCTGATGTTCCTCAGCCCCGACTATGTGATGGACCTGTTCCACGATCCGCGCGGGCTGATCATGGTCGGGATCGGGCTCGGCTTCATCGTGGTCGGCGTGCTGATCATGGCGAAGATGATCCGGTTCGAGATATGAACCGCCTCGACGCCATGCTCCGTCCCTATGGGATCGGCGGCCAGGACGCGATGGCCTTCCTGGCGGCGCTGGGCGCGGTCGCCGTCGTGGCGCTGATCTGGATGGCCTTCATGGACCGCGACCCGCTGCCGGGCCGGCTGAAGGCGCTGGCCGAACGGCGGGAGGTGCTGAAGAAGGGGCTGACCCGCAGGACCCGCCGGGAACGGACGCTGGCCCGCGACGGCTTCGTCGCCACGGTGGTGGCGCGGCTGAGGCTGGCGCGCGGCAAGACCGCCAGCGCGGCGGCTTCCCGGCTGGCCCAGGCCGGCTGGCGGTCGCGGGAGGCGCTGACCGCCTTCCTCTTCGCCAAGGCGGTGCTGCCGCTCACGATCGCGGCCCTGTCGGTCCTGCTGATCTACGGCGTCACCCTGCCCTTCAACGACATCCAGGCGCTGCTGGCGGCGATGGTCGCGATCGTCGTTGGCGCCTACACGCCGGAGATCTTCGTCAAGAACGCGATCCAGAAGCGGCTGAAGGCGATCCGCAAGGCGCTGCCCGACGCCTTCGACCTGATGGTCATCTGCGCCGAGGCGGGCTTGAGCCTGGACGCCGCGCTGGAGCGGGTGGCGCGGGAAATCGGCGAAAGCTGCCCTGAACTGGCGGACGAGATCGGGCTGACGGGGCTGGAGCTTGGTTTCCTGCCGGAACGGTCGAAGGCGCTTTCCGGCCTTGTCGACCGGGTGCGATTGCCCGGCATAAAGGCGCTGATCTCCACCCTGCAGCAGACCGAACGCTACGGCACGCCGCTCGCCCAGTCGCTGCGCGTGCTGTCGGCGGAACTGCGGAACGAACGGATGATGCGGGCGGAGGAGAAAGCCGCCCGGCTGCCGGCGGTCATGACCGTGCCGATGATCGCCTTCATCCTGCCGCCCCTCTTCATCGTCCTGATCGGCCCCGCCATCCTCCGCACGATCGATTCGCTGAGCGCGATGTAGGCCCTAAGCAAGCGTCGTCATGCTGGACTTGATCCAGCATCCATGCGGCGTCGATGGCGGACGAGACCGCGTCCGGTCCTTCACCGCCGGTGAAGCGGGATCGGCCTATGGATTCCGGCTCGGAGGCCGGAATGACCAACAAGAAAATGGCGAGCCTTACCCGCTCACGACGCCGGGGACACCGTTACCGGCGGGGCGGCGTCGATCTGGTTTCGGGCCCACTCGTAGTAGGCCAGGTTCCGCTCCACCGTTCCGGGGTCGTAGTCCAGCGCGGCCATGCGGGCGGCCGCTTCGTCGTCCCCGGCAAGACCGTAGACCAGCGCCAGGTTCTGGCGGTGGCGGGCGGTGGCCTGCGGGTCGTCGGTCACATTCTCCAGGATCGCGATCGCCTGGCCGTAATCGCCGGCCAGCGCGTAGGAGAATCCCAGATTGTTGAGGAGGTTGAGGTCGTCGGGCGCGAGCGCCAGGCCGCGCCGGTACTGGAATTGCGCGTCGGCATGATCGCCGGCCATGTCGCGGGCGACGCCGAGGCCGTTATAGGCCTCTGCGTCGGAGGGATCGATCCGAAGCGCGGTGCGGAATTCCTCCGCCGCCTCAAGCGGCTGGTCCAGCGCGACGAGCGCCCGACCCATGCCGCGATGGGCCTCGCCGCTCAGCGGCTGGCGTGCGACGGCGGCACGGAAGGCCTGGAGGCTGTCGCGCCCGCCGCCCATGTCCCACAGCGTCTCCCCCAGCGCCAGCAGCGGCTCCACAGCCTCCGGATTGGCCTTGTGTGCGCGGTCGTAGAGCGCGGCCGCCATCGGAAGGTCGCCGTTCCCGCGCGTGGTGTCGGCGATCATCATGATCTCCCGCCATTCCTGGCTGTCGGCGGCCGCCAGCGGGTCTGTCTCCGGCCCACCGGCGAGGTCGCCGAGCGTGGTGCAGCCGGCGGTCGTGGCCAGCAGCGCGAGCGCCGCCACAGTCGACAGTATGGGCGAACGGGAAAGGGCCATGGGGGCGGTGTCCGCAGGGGTTGGTTAACGCCAGGTCGCGGAGCATCGCAAATCACAGTTAACAGACCTTAAAGGCTTGGCCGGCAAAGTGTTCGCCGTGGAAACGACCAAGACCCCGGACTCCCCGGCCCTCTACCGCGACATGGCGCGGACCATCGACAGGCTGCACCGTCGCTTCATGGACGTGCTGAGGCTGGAGATGACGCGCCTGGGTGTGGAGGACCTCAGCCCCGTGCAGCTCATGATGCTGCTGACCATCGGCGACGACGAGCTGTCGGTCCGCGACCTGATCGAGCGCGGCTACTATCTGGGCTCCAACGCCTCCTACAATCTGAAGCAGCTTGTCGAGGCGGGCTATGTCGACCGCGCGGCGTCCGCTCGCGATCGGCGATCCGCCCGGCTGCGGCTGTCCGACAGGGGAAGGGCGCTGCGCGACCGGATCCAGGGGATGGAGGAAGGGCATGTCGAGACCCTGGCCGCCGACCCCGCCGACCTGGAAACCACCTGCCGCACCCTCCGCCGCGTGGAGCGCGCCTGGACCGACATGGTCCGCTACGAGGGCGCGGGCTGGGGTTGATCCCTGAGCCGCTTCTGCGTGATGAGCCGGTCACCGACGTCGTGGTGAACCGCCCGCGCCAGATGTTCGTCGAACGCAACGGCAAGCCGACCCTGCCCGGCGTCCATTTCCGCGACGACGCTCATGTCACGACGATCGTCTGCGTGATCATCGCGATTTCCTTGATTATCCTCCGAGGTGACGATCGGAACCGGGGAGGGACGTGAATGGCCAAGGATGGAAATCTCACCGTACTCGCCATCACCACACTTTCGTTCACCGTCTGTTTCGCGGTGTGGATGATGTTCGGGGTGATCGGAATTCCGATACGCGACCAGTGGGGCCTTGATTCAACCCAGTTCGGCCTTCTCAGCGCGACGCCGATATTGACCGGCGCGCTGTTCAGGCTGCCGCTCGGCATCTGGACCGACCGCTTCGGCGGTCGTCGCATCATGCTCCTTCTTTTGCTCGGCTGTGCCGTTCCTCTCTGGCTGGCGAGCTATGCCACGGCTTTATGGCAATTGCTGTTGCTGGGCCTTGCTCTCGGTTTCGTTGGTGCCTCGTTCTCCGTGGGAACTCCCTATGTGGCGCAGTTCTTTCCCAAAGAGCAGCGCGGTTTCGCCATGGGCGTCTTTGGCGCCGGCACGATCGGCGCAGCGCTCAACATGTTCGTTGCGCCAATCCTCATCGGGCAGTACGGGTGGGAGATGGTGCCGAAGGCGTATGCGGTGGCGCTGGTGGTCACGGCCGCCCTGTTCTGGATCTTCTCGGCGAGGGATCCCGAAAGATCCGCGGACGCCGCATTGCCCATGATGCGCCAACTCGTGGTGCTGCGGGATCGCCGCGTCTGGAAATACTGCCAGTACTATTCAATCGTCTTTGGTGGCTTTACGGCGCTGTCGATCTGGATGCCGCAATATTTCACGACGGAATATGGCTTCTCCATAGCATACGCCTCGCTCCTTGCCGCTGGTTTCTCGCTGCCGGGCGGGGCGTTTCGCGCTCTGGGAGGGTGGTTGTCCGATCGTTTTGGCGCTCACTCGGTAACCTGGTGGGTCCTGTGGATCAGTTGGGTCTGCCTGTTCCTGCTGTCCTACCCAAGGACGGAGTTGGTTGTGCATACGATCGACGGGCCGTTGAGCTTCAACATCGCCCTGCCCTCCTGGCTGTTCACCGGCCTGCTCTTCGTGCTGGGCGTAGCCTTCGCCTGCGGCATGGCCTCGACATTCAAATATATCGGCGACGATTTTCCGGACAGTATGGGTGCGGTTTCCGGCATTGTCGGCATGATCGGCGGCCTTGGCGGATTCCTGCTGCCTATCATGTTCGGCGTCGTGCTCGACTGGATCGGGGTCAGTTCAAGCTGTTTCATGCTGCTATACGGGATCGTCGCGGTGTCCCTGATGTTGAACTATCTCACCGAAGTGCGACGGGCGCCGGTAATGGGCGAGGGGGATGCCGATCGCGCCGGGTAAATTCAGCCTCGTGCGCCCCATGATGCTGCTGACCATCGGCGATGATGAACCGCCCGGCCAAAATGGTCCGCTATGAGGGCGCGGGCTGGGGCTGAGCCCGGAACCGCCTGAAGCTCCGCCAGGAGGCTCTCAGGAATCCCGCCGCCGTCGCCAACCACAGGGCGAGCGCAACCCAGACCATGGTCCGCGCGACCGCGCCCAGCGGCGTGAAATCCGCGGCGAGCGACAGGCGGAGGCTGGCCAGCGCGTACATGCCGACCGGGAAGACCAGGCTCCACAACATCGGCGTATAGGTCATGGGCACGCGGCAGATCCCATGCTTCCACAGGCCGAATAGGATCAGCAGCGGGATCCACCAGCTTCCCCAGGCCCACATGATCAGTGATACGCCGTCGATGAAGGGCCGCATCGCCTCCAGGAAGGGCATGCCGCTGCTGGTCAAAAGGAGGATCGATCCGGCGTTTGTGGAGATGGCTGCGGCTCCCATCACGACCCATAGCAGGGGTGTGATATCCTTCGGCTCGAAGGCGAAGAAGAAGATGCGGTGAGCGAACAGGGTGATGAAGACGCCGTAGAGCCCGAGCCCCACGCCCCACAGCATGTGGATCAGTACGAAGGCCGATGGCGCGAGGCGGCCCAACTCAGGCGCGACGATCGTGCCGAGCACGACCAGAGACTGCGCGCCGACGATGGCATTCAGCCAGCCGCCATGGACGACGTTCGCCTCCTGCGCGGATTTCAGGAAGGTCAGCACGCCGAAGCTGAAATAGATCAGCACGAACCAGAGGACAAGCGCCGCGAGCCACAGACCGAGGGCGATGCCGGTCAGCCCCCTGATGCTGAGCGAGACGCCGAAGACGTCGCAGGCCGCGACGATGGTGAAGAAGCCGAAGACCAGCCGCGGGCTGGTGAGGTCGGCCCACAGCGCCGCGCGGTGGCGCAGCGCGCGGAGCAGGGTCGCAGCCAGGAGCCAGGGCAGCAGCACGGCGTTCACCGCCAGCAGCGCGTCGGAGATTGCGCGGTGGCCGGTGAAGGCCATGGCGTTGGAGATGATCCCGGTCGCCATGACCATCGCGAAGCAGCCGGGATAGAGCGTCCCGATCTCCCGGTCGATCCAGGCGGCGAGGCGGAAGCGTGTGGTCGGCGCGGCGGTATCCGAAGGGGCGGAGGCCAAATCGTCAGCCGGCCCGGCGCGCGGCGCGGGGGGCGGAGGAATGTCCCTTCGGCTCCTCGTCGAACAGCTCCGCCAGCTTGTCGATCATGGTGCCGCCAAGCTGCTCCGCATCCACGATCGTCACGGCGCGGCGATAGTAGCGGGTGACGTCATGGCCGATGCCGATGGCCATAAGCTCGACCGGCGAATAGCGCTCGATCCATTCGATCGCCTGCTTCAGATGCTTCTCCAGGAAGCTGCCGGTGTTGACCGACAGCGTGCTGTCGTCCACCGGCGCGCCGTCTGAGATCACCATCAGGATGCGCCGCTGTTCCGGCCGGCCGATCAGCCGGTTGTGCGCCCACAGTAGCGCCTCCCCGTCGATATTCTCCTTCAGGATGCCTTCGCGCAGCATCAGCCCCAGATTCTTCCGCGAACGCCGCCAGGGAGCGTCGGCGTTCTTGTAGACGATGTGGCGCAGATCGTTCAGCCGGCCGGGCTGCGCCGGCTTGCCCGCCTGGATCCATTTCTCCCGCGAATTGCCGCCCTTCCACGCCTTGGTGGTGAAGCCCAGTATCTCCACCTTCACCGCGCAACGCTCCAGCGTGCGGGCCAGAATGTCGGCGCTCATCGCCGCGATAGAGATCGGGCGGCCGCGCATGGAGCCGGAATTGTCGATCAGCAGCGTGACGACCGTGTCCCGGAAATCGGTGTCCTGCTCCTGCTTGAAGGACAGCGGCGTCAGCGGGTTGACGACCACGCGGGCCAGCCGCGCGGCATCCAGGATGCCTTCCTCCAGGTCGAACTCCCACGACCGGGTCTGCTGGGCCATCAGCTTGCGCTGGAGCCGATTCGCCAGCTTCGCGATGACGCCCTGGAGGTGCTGGAGCTGCTGGTCCAGCATGAGTCGCAGGCGCGCCATCTCGTCGGGGTCGCACAGCGCGTCGGCCTCGATCGTCTCATCGAACTCCGTCGTGAAGACCTTGTAGGAAGGGTTGTCGGGATCGTTGCGCCGGTCCATGTCGGGCCGCCAGGGCTGGCCCGGCGCCTCCGTCTCCGCGCCGGCATCCTCCTCCATGTCGCCGTCGATCTCCTCGACGCCGCCATCGGTTTCCGCCTCCTCGCCCTCCTGCGGGTCGCCCTCCAGGCTCTCGGCCTCGGCGGTGCTTTCCTCCCCTTGACGGCTGCCCTGGTCGGGGCTTTCGGCCTTCTCTTCGTCCTCGGCATCCTCCTGGTCGTCCGGCTCGGGCTCTGTCTCGTCCCCGATCTCCATGTCCAGATCGCGCAGCAGCCGGCGGACCTCGCGGGCATAGGCCTCCTGGTCGCCGACCATTTCGCCCAGATGCCCCAGTTCCCGCCCGATCTTGCTTTCGATCCAGGGACGCCACAGCTCGACGGCCTGCCGCGCGGCGGGGGGCGGGGCCTCCCCGGTCAGCACCTGGCGGGCCAGCAGGCGCATCGCTTCCGGCAAGGGCATCTGGTCGCGTTCCGTCACGCGTTCGAAGCCCTGCCGCCGGCAGCGTTCGTCCGTCGCGGCGGCAAGGTTGGACCGAACGCCGGCCATCTGGCGCGTGCCGATGGCCTCGCACCGCGCCTGCTCCAGCGCCTCGAACGCGGCGCGGGCCGTCTCGCCCGCCGGCAGCCGGCTGGCATGCAGCCTGGCGTCATGATGGCGAAGCCTTAGAGCCACCGCGTCGGCCGCACCGCGCACCTTCGCCGCCTCCATCGCCGTCAGCGCACGCGCAGGCTGCGGCAACCGCGCGCGGTTGCCGGCGAAGCCGGGCTGGTCGGCGGTGAAACTGATGACCATGTCGTCGCGTTCGGCGATCGCCCGCACGGCGGCGGCGGTCGCGCGCTTGAACGTCTCGACGGGGCTGTCGTCCTGCGTCATGTCAACTCGGGCTTGCCGCGGCGGAAGGTCAGGAGACGTGCATTCCCACGCCCGTCTCCGGCAGCTCCGTGCCGAAGCAGCGCTGGTAGTATTCGGCGATCACCGGCCGCTCCACCTCGTCGCACTTGTTGAGGAACGTGACCCGGAAGGCGAAGCCCAGATCGTCGAAGATGCGCGCATTCTCCGCCCAGGTGATGACGGTCCGGGGCGACATGACGGTGGAGATGTCGCCCGCGATGAAGCCGGCGCGCGTCAGGTCGGCAATGCGGACCATGGCCGCGACCGTCTCCCGCCCCTCCGCATCGTCATAGTCCGGCGCCTTGGCCAGCACGATCTCCACCTCCTGATCGTGGGGCAGGTAGTTCAGGGTCGTCACGATATTCCAGCGGTCCATCTGGCCCTGGTTGATCTGCTGCGTGCCGTGATAGAGGCCGGTCGTGTCGCCCAGCCCGACCGTGTTGGCGGTGGAGAACAGGCGGAAGGCGGGGTGCGGGCGGATGACCCGGTTCTGGTCCAGCAGCGTCAGCTTGCCTTCAACCTCCAGCACGCGCTGGATCACGAACATCACGTCCGGCCGGCCGGCGTCATATTCGTCGAACACCAGCGCGCAGGGGTTCTGCAGCGCCCAGGGCAGGATGCCTTCCCGGTACTCCGTCACCTGCTTGCCGTCGCGCAGCACGATCGCGTCCTTGCCGACGAGATCGATGCGGCTGATGTGGCTGTCCAGATTGACGCGGATGCAGGGCCAGTTCAGCCGGGCGGCCACCTGCTCCACATGCGTCGATTTGCCTGTGCCGTGATAGCCCTGGATCATCACCCTGCGGTTATGGGCGAAGCCTGCCAGGATCGCCATGGTGGTGTCGCGGTCGAAGCGGTAGGCGTCGTCGAACGCGGGCACATGCTCCGTCGGCTGGCTGAAGGCCGGGACCTTCATGTCGCTGTCGATGCCGAAGGTCTGGCGCACCGAAACGCTGATGTCGGGCGTGTTCTCGTGCGCCGTCTGGGGGGCCGTCTGCGTGGACATGATGCTCCAGTGTCGAAACGATTAGAAATGGCCGTCTAGGGGCGGAGGCCGGCAGCTTACGCGGCGAAGGATCGTTTGAGAACGCCGTAAGCGTGGTTGATCGTCTTCAGCTTCTCCTCCGCCTCCCGCGATCCGCCGTTGGCGTCGGGATGGTGCTGCTTGACCAGCGTCTTGTAGCGCGCCTTCACGGTGGCGAAATCGACCGGGAAATCCAGGTCCAGCACCGCCATGGCGCTTTCCTCCTCCGTCCGGTGATGGCGCGGCTGCTCCCGGCGGGCATGGGACTGCGCATCGTCCTCGCCCGTGAACTCACGGCGGACGCGCTCCCGCAGCGCCTCCTCATAGCGGCGCTGGGTCCCCATGGGCCAGGACTGCCGCTGCCAGACCGTGTCCATCCGGACCATCCGTTCGACCTCGTCATCGCTCAGCCCGGCGTAGAAGTTCCAGGCCTTGTTGTATTGCCGGACATGATCGAGGCAGAACCAGTAATAGTCGTTCAACCGGTCCCGCGATTTTGGCGCGCGATGCTCGCCGGTCGCCGCGCAGCCCGGATGGTCGCAGGACCGCGTTTCCGGCTCCGGCGGATAATCGTAGAGACGCGAATATTTGCGACGTTCGGCGCGCATGATCTTCCAAGTATGGTCAGCGCCCAAGGCGCTGGCAAGGCGGCCCTGAACCCCGGTGGTCCCTATGATGCGGCGCGGGCCGTTCGACGGTCCGCGACGGCGACGAAGGCGAGGCCGCAGGCGATGAGGGCGAGCCCCGCGCCCTTGGTCGCGTTGATCGGCTCACCCAGCATCACGGCCGAGAAGACGAGCCCCGCCGCCGGCACGCCCAGCATCCCAAGCGATGTGGTTACGGCGGGCAGCGCCCGGTTCAGCGTGATGACGGCGAAGAAGCAGAAGGCGGTGGCGATCGGCCCATTATAAACCAGGATCGCCGTCAGCTCCCAGCCCCAGTCGACCGGCCGCCCCGCTTCGGTCAGGAGAGCGATCGGCAGCACCATCAGGGTCGCCACCAGAAGCTGCCAGCCCACCAGCTCCAGCGGCGGGCTATCCCATCGATGACCCCTGATCTGGAGGATCTGGCCGGCCCAGAGCAGCGCGCCCAGCATCAGCGCGCCATTGCCGATGAGGACGTCGCGGCTGCTCCAGTCGATCGCGACCGGGTTGAACATCACGGCGACGCCGGCGAGACCGACCAGTACGCCGAACAGCCGCAGCCCCGCCACCTTCTCCCCGAACAGCAGGATGGCGCCGGGCACGACCCAGAGCGGCGTCGTATAGGCCAGGATGGAGGACCGGCTGGCCTCGACATACTGCAAGCCGAAGGTGCAGAGCGTCATGAACCCGCCCATCTGGAACAGCCCGACCGACAGCACGATCGGCCAGTCCCGCCGCGTCGGCCAGTGGAGGCGGCCCGTCGCGGCGGCGAAGGCGAACATGCATGCGGCCGCCATCGCCATCCGCCAGGTGACGAAGGTCATCGGCCCCATATGGGTGAGCCCCAGCTTCATCACCGGCCAGTTGAGGCCCCACAGCACGATGACCGCGGCCAGAAGCAGCAATGCCGATCGCCGGCCCGTGGAGACGGCGAGGGAAGCGGAAGAAGACATGGAGGAAACCGTGCGGGGGGAGCGGTGAGACGAGAAGCGCATCTTCCTCCCGTTGCCGCCATGGGGCAAGCCTCGGGGGATCGGTCTTGGGACCGGGCGGCGAAGAAGGACGATCCTTGATCGCCATCCGCGTCCCCGTCAGAATGGGTCTTTCCTGCTCGTTCCTGGCGCGGAATCCAGCCCGGCGGCTTCGGTCGGCGGGAACCGCGCCGTCGGGCTTTCCTTTCGTTGCCTGTCAGGCCCATGCCCCCCATCCGTCCTCCCACCGCCGCCGACACCACGAAGCTGTTCCTCCTGGGCGCGATCTGGGGGTCGGCGTTCCTCTGCATCGCGATCGCGTTGGAGGATTTCCAGCCCATGACGGTGGCGGCCGTAAGGATCACGCTGGCCGGGCTGGCGCTCTGCTCGGCCGCATGGCTGCGGGGCGAGAGGGGGAGCGTCGACGGGCGCATGCTCCTGCTGCTGGTGCTGATCGGCTTCTTCAACAGCGCGTTGCCCTTCACCCTCATCTCTTGGGGACAGCAGCATATCGATTCCAGCCGGGCCGCCATCCTGATGGCGATGGGGCCGTTCATCGTGCTGCTGATGTCCCATCTGTTCACCAATGACGACCGGCTGACCGCGCCGAAGCTGGCGGGGATGGCGCTGGGGTTCGGCGGGGTGGTGCTGCTGATCGGCGCCGATGTCCTGTTCGGCGCGCGGTCGGGCGTGCTGGGCCAGCTTGCCGTCGTCGGGGCGTCGACCAGCTATGCCGTCGCCGGGTTGCTGACCCGCCGGGCGGCCACGCTGCCGCCCCTTCTCTGGAGCGGGATCGTGCTGATGACGGCCTCGGCCTATATGGTTCCGGCGGCCCTGGTGGTGGACCAGCCCTGGACGGCGACGCCGGACTGGCGGTCGATGGCGGCGCTCCTCTTCCTCAGCGTGGGGCCGACGGGCTTCGCCTATGTGCTGCGGTTCCAGATCATCCGCAATTGCGGCATGACCTTCATGTCCCAGGTCAGCTATCTGGTGCCGATGTTCGGTGTCTTCTGGGGCTGGCTGTTCCTGGCCGAGACGCCGTCGCCCCGTCTATGGGCGGCGCTGGCCCTGATCGTGGCGGGCATCTATGTCAGCCGGCTGGGCCGCCGCCGCGGCGCGGGCGTTGCCGCCCGATAAACGGGCCGCGACGGATCATTTCGATCCGGGCCGTGTTTCTAAGGGCGTAGCGTTTCGCCCGGCATGGGCATCGTCATCGAACAGGAGGAGGGGCCGGATGGCAACCACCCGAAATCTCGAAACGGAATTCGACACGTTCAAAGCCGACATCGACAAGCTGCGCCTGGATATCTCCAACCTGTCTAAGGCGCTGGGCGACACCGCGCGGTCGGAAGTGAACACGCAGGCCGGACGTGCGAAGGGGGCCGCCCGCGACGCCGCGGACCGGCTGGACGAGGCGACCCTCCGCGCGCGCCTGAAGGCGCGGGAAGGCGCGACGGCGATCGAAAACCAGATAGAGGAACGGCCGTTCACCAGCGTGATGGTCGCCTTCGGCATCGGGCTCCTGCTCGGCAAGGTGATGGACCGCTAAGCGGCATGCTGCCGCTTTTCAGACTGCAGCGCGTCGCCGATGCGGAGATGTTGCGCGCGCGCATCAGGGCGCGCGCGGCGGCCATCCGCTTCGGCGTCTATCTCTTCGCCGGGCTGCTGGGGCTGGTCGGCGTCGGATTCTTCCTGCTGGCCGGGTTCCTCGCCCTCGCGAAATCCCAGGGGCTAATCGTAGCCGCCCTGGTGATGGGCGGCATCGTGCTGATCCTCGCCCTCCTGCTGGCTCTGCTGGCGCGCCCGCTCAGCGGCCGCAGGCTGGTGGCCGCGGCTGATATCGCGGCCAACCAGGCGCGGGCGGACCTCAAGGCGGATACAGCGCAACTCGGGCTGCTGGCCGGAGGGCTCGGCGCTTCCGCCGGCGCGGGCGGCCGGCGCTGGTTCAGCGCCAATCGCGGAGGCGTCCTGATCGCCGCGATCCTGGCTGGCGTCGCGGCCTCGATGTTCTCCGGAAAAGGGCGCTGACCGTCGGCGGCGTCACGCCGCCCGCAACAGCGCCTCGGCCAGGTCGGCGACATCCCGGTCGCTGAGCTTTCGGCAGTTCGGTTCGATCATCGGCCGGTTCGCCGGCTCCAGCGTGGCCCTGGTCAGACGATCGAGGTCGGCGGTTCCCAGCCCGTCCTTCTCCAGCCCGATTTCGATACCCGAGCTGCGCAGGAAGACGTCATAGGCTTCCGCCAGGGTCTCCAGACCTGTGCCCATGGCCTGAGCGACAGCCGCGTGCCGATCGGGCGCGGCGGCGATGTTGCCCGGCAGCGCGACGCGGAGGCAAAGCCCGACCGCGCGGCCGTGATGGATGTGGCCGATGGCTCCCAGCGCGTGGCCCAGCGCGTGGGCGATCGCGGTGCCGCAGGAATCGATCGCCGCGCCGGCCAGAAGGGCGGCGCGCTGAAGCGCCTCCCGCGCCTCCAGATCGTCGGGCCGGGCCAGCGCCACGGGCAGCCATTCCGCGACCAGCGCGATCGCCTCATGCGCCCAGCCGTCCGCCGAAGGGTTCGGCCGGCGATTGTTGGTGCAGGCCTCGATCGCATGGACCATCGCGTCGATTCCCGTGGCGGCCGTCAGGAAGGGCGGAAGACCCATCGTCAGGATCGGATCCAGCACCGCGACCTTCGGCCGGAGCGCCTCGCCCCACGCCCAGACCTTGGCGCCGCTGTCGAGCGTATAGACCGTCGTCCGCGTCACCTCCGAACCCGTGCCTGCCGTCGTCGGCACGGCGATGATCGGCAAGGTCCGGTCCGGAATCGGCCGATCCATGCAGGCATAGGCGGAAGAGGGGGCGTCTCCCGCCGCCGTCGCCGCGGCCAGCTTGGCCACGTCCAGGGCCGACCCGCCGCCGATCCCGACGATCACCTGCGCCCCAATCCTCCGCGCCTGCTCCGCCGCCCGGTCCACCTGTGCCGCAAGGGGATCGGACTGGATATCGGTGAATGTCTCGAAATCGAAGCCGGCATCGGCAAGGGACTCCATCGTTCCGGCCGCCAGCCCGCTTTGAGCAATGAACGGATCGCAGACCAGCAATGCGGCAGCCCCCTTGCCGACGAGCGCCGCCGCATGGATTCCGACCCTCCGCGACGACTCGGCGCCGACCGCCAATTGAATGTCCAACGCCTGCGAAACCGCGCTGTTCAAAGCCATCCGATGCTCCCCTGTTTCGGCCGGGAGGAGTGTCCGACAGTCGGGTTCCCGATGGCCATGGGAAATTGAAGTCTGATGTCACATTTTATTTTTGTTATATAAAATTAGTAATCACACGTTATATCCGGGAAATCTCGCTCGACACTGGCAATGCTCGGATCATGACTGACCTCTCCCTTTCGCGGCCCCTGCCGCGCGCCATACCGGGCGGCAGCCTGTCCGGCCGCGATCTGCGCGTCTTCCTCATCGCCGCCATCCTTCTGCTGGCAGGTGCGGTCTATCTCAACCATCTGGTCGGTTGGCGGCAGGCGGCTCTCTTCGCCGTTGGCGGCGGGCTGGGGATCACGCTCTACCATGCGGCGTTCGGCTTCACCTCAAGCTGGCGGGTCTTCATCGCCGACCGCAAGGGCGCCGGTCTCCGGGCGCAGATGGTCATGCTGGCCCTGGGCAGCCTGCTGTTCTTCCCGGCATTGGCGGCGGGGAGCCTGTTTGGTCAGCCGGTCGAGGGTTTCGTCTCGCCGGCCGGGACGGCGGTCGTGATCGGCGCCTTCCTGTTCGGCGTCGGCATGCAGCTCGGCGGCGGCTGCGCCAGCGGCACGCTCTTCACCGTCGGCGGCGGCAATACGCGTATGGTCGTGACGCTGTTCTTCTTCGTCGTGGGTTCGGTGATCGCGACGGCGCACCTGCCCTGGTGGTTCTCCCTTCCGGCTCCGCCGCCGGTCTCCATCGTGGACAGCCTGGGGCTGGGCCCGGCGCTGGCGCTCAACCTCTCCATCTTCGCGGCGATCGCGGCCGGGACATGGTGGCTGGAGAAGCGCCGCCACGGCGTGGCCGCGCCGATCGCCGGCGAACGGTCCCAACCGCTGTGGAGGCGGCTGACGCGGGGGCCGTGGCCGCTGGTCTGGGGGGCGATCGCCCTGGCGCTGCTGAACTTCGCCACCCTCTATCTCGCCGGACGGCCCTGGGGCGTCACCTCCGCCTTTGCGCTGTGGGGCGCGAAGGGCGCGCAGGCGCTGGGCGTCGACATCCTGTCATGGCCCTACTGGTCGGCGCGGGAGGCGGCGCTGGAAGCCGGCATCGCCCACGACATAACCTCCGTCATGGATATCGGGCTGGTCCTCGGCGCCCTGGCGGCGGCCGGCCTCGCCGGGAAGTTTGCGCCGGTCTGGCGGATTCCGGCACGGTCACTGCTGGCGGCCGCTGTCGGCGGCGTGCTGCTCGGCTATGGCGCGCGTCTGGCCTTCGGCTGCAATATCGGCGCTTACTTCAGCGGCATCGTTTCCGGCAGCCTGCATGGCTGGCTGTGGCTGGTCGCGGCCTTCATCGGCAATATCGCCGGCACGAAGCTGCGCCCGCTCTTCGGGCTGGCCGTGGAGCGGACGCCGCGTCAGACCGTCTGCTGACCGAAGTCAGGATGTCGCCGCCCGTGCCCGCGCCCTTCTGGCGGCGGCCACGGGGGGCGCGGGCAGCTCTATGTTCACCTCCAGCATGTCGATCGACCCCTTGCTGTCCAGTTGCACGGACACCTTGTCCTCGTCAATCTGGACGTATTTGGCGACGACCTTCAGCAGGTCCTTCTGCAGCTTGGGCAGGTAATCCGGGCGCGTAGATCCCGCGCGGTCGTGCGCCAGCAGGATCTGCAGCCGCTCCTTCGCCTCGTTCGCCGAAGGCTTGGGCGCGGGCCGGAAGAAATCGAACAGCCTCATGCCGTCCTCCGCAGCAGCCGTTGCAGGAAACCCTTCTTCTCCGTCTTGAGGAAGCGGTGCTCCTTCTGCTCCCCGACGAAGCGGCCGACGGCGTCGGCGTAGGCCAGGCCGGCCTGGCTCTCCTTGTCCAGAGTCACCGGCTGTCCCAAATTGGAGGCGCGCAGCACCGTCTGGCTTTCCGGGATGACGCCCAGAAGGTCGATCGACAGGATGTCCAGCACGTCCTCGACCTTCAGCATCTCCCCCCGCTCGACCCGGTCGGGATCGTAGCGGGTGAGCAGCAGATGCTCCTTCACCGGCTTGTCGTTCCGTTCCGCGCGGCGGGATTTGGAGGCCAGCACGCCAAGGATGCGGTCGCTGTCCCGGACGGAGCTGACTTCCGGGTTGGTCACCACCACCGCCTCGTCGGCGAAATAGAGCGCCATCAGCGCACCCCTCTCGATCCCCGCCGGGCTGTCGCAGACGATGTACTCGAAATCCTTCCGAAGCTCGTCCAGGACCTTCTCCACGCCTTCCTTGGTCAGCGCGTCCTTGTCCCGTGTCTGGGAGGTCGGCAGGATGAACAGATTGTCCACCCGCTTGTCCTTGATCAGCGCCTGGTTCAGCTTCGCCTCGCCATTGATGACGTTGACGAAGTCGTAGACCACCCGCCGCTCGCACCCCATGATGAGGTCCAGATTGCGCAGCCCGACATCGAAGTCGATGACCGCTGTCTTATGGCCGCGCATGGCGAGGCCGGTGGCGAAGGCGGCTGAGGAGGTGGTCTTTCCCACTCCCCCCTTACCCGATGTCATGACGATGACTTTGGACACTGTTGGATATCTCCGCGGCGGTCTTGAGGTTCAGGTGGCGGGCTGCCTGCCGTGAGGTTTCAGGTGGAAAGGGGTTCTATGACGATCCGCTCGCCTTCGAGCCGGACCTGGGCGGGTTTCCCGATCAGGTCTTCGCCCATGTCTTCGCGGACCCGCCAATAGCCGGCGATCGAGATCAGCTCGGCGTCCAGGCTCTGGCAGAATATCCGCGCGGCCGGATCGCCGTTGACGCCAGCGAGCGCCCGGCCGCGCAGCGGACCATAGACGTGAATATGCCCGTCCGCCAGCAGTTCGGCGCCCCGGCTGACAGGGGCCATGACCACCAAATCGCCCTGATGGGCGTAGATCTGGCGGCCGGATCTCACCGGCTCCGTGACGACCAGGGACTGGCCGTTCCCGGCCCCGGCCGGTTCGGCTTCGACGGGCGTGCTTTCCGCCGGGGCCGCTGAACGGGCCGGCGCTTCCGTCGGGGTCCTGTCGGCCATCTGGCGGCCGGCGGACAGCACGCTGAAGCCGGCGGCGACCGCCTTCTGGTTCAGCGCCTCATTGCCGTTCTGGATGCCGACGGGGACAAGCTGGTGCTGGCGCAAACGGCGGCCGAACTCCGCGAAGTTGAAGGGCTGGCCGCTTTCCGCCAGCGCTTCGACATCCAGCACCACCGGCGCATGGCGGAAGAAATTCGGCGCCTGGGCGATCTTGTCCAGCAGCATGGGGAAGAAGGCGGGGTCGGTCGGGTCGTTGAGGCGCAGGACCATCAGGGTGAACGAGCCGCCCATCATCCTGAACGGCTGCGGCCGGTCGACGCCAGCCTGGCCTTGCAACGCAGAATTCATAACCCCCCACCTGAATTGGTCCCGTGACCTCTGCTTGGGTTTAACGATTGGCGCGGCCCCGGTAAAGGCGGGATCGGAGCTGTTCAGTGGGGCGGAATGATGGCGTCGCCGAAAGAGCAGCTGCGATACCCTCCTTTGCCCTATCTCTGTCTTAAAACTGTCTCATGATGGGGCATCGTTAACCAATCCGCACTAGGGTGATTGCGAGGAGGGCGCCGTCGTAATGATGATCGGGCAAGGCAAGAACAGGAAACAGGCCGCTGGCGCGGGCGCGTCGCGCCGCGTCCTCATTCGCCTCGCCGCCATCATCTTCACGGGCTATGCGGTCATTGTGGCGTTGTTCTATGGCGCTCAGGGCTATCTCCTGCATCCCGGCCGGCTGCTGCCGGCCAATCCCGACGTTGTGACGACGCTG
Source organism: Inquilinus sp. CAU 1745 (assembly GCF_039839375.1). Lineage (NCBI taxonomy): Bacteria > Pseudomonadati > Pseudomonadota > Alphaproteobacteria > Rhodospirillales > Rhodospirillaceae > Inquilinus > Inquilinus sp. CAU 1745. Next base: position 185,708 of record NZ_JBDOQU010000006.1, on the reverse strand, counting down.
AAACCGCTGACCATCCTTTCGGGCGACGGAGTGCGACTGACGGCCTGGTACGGCCCGCCCTCCATGGCCGGCAAGCCGACCGTCCTCATGCTCCACGGCAATAATGAATGCGCGTGGCATCGCGCGTTCGACGCTTCGGACCTGACGGTCCAGGGCTATGGCGTTCTGGCGCTGGAATATCGCGGTTATTGCGGCGCGCCCGGCTGGCCCACGGAGGCGAACATGATCGCTGACGCCGCCACCGCGCTCGCCTTCCTGGAGGATCGGGGCGCGCGGGTTGTCGCCTATGGCTATTCGATCGGGTCGGGCGTCGCGGTAGGGCTGGCGGCCGGCGAGGGCAATGGCAAGCTGGCCGGGCTGTTCCTGGAGGCCCCCTTCACCAGCGCCGTCGACGCCGCCGTCCATCTGCTGCCCTTCCTGCCGGTGCGTGTCTTCATGCGCGACCGATTCAACTCGCTGGACCGGATCGACGAGGTGGAGGCGCCGATCGTCGTCTGCCACGGCACGGACGACGCCATCATCCCCGCCTGGCAGTTCGACACTCTGTTCCAGGCCGCGCCCGAACCGCGCCTGCGCGTCGTGGCCGAAGGGGCCGACCATATCAGCACATGGCGGCTGGGCTGCGGCGAGGCGTTCAAGGCCCTCGTGGAACGCGCGACGGTCGATCAGGTCGACGCCTGAGCGGCCTCCGGATCGGCGGGAGCGGCGATCCACTCCACGACATCCAGGACCGGCCCGCCGGGGACGCGAACCATGACATGGCGCTGGCCCGTGGGGTCGTCGCGCAGCGGCTGGACGATCTCCGCCCCCTCGGCGCGGAGGCGGGAATCCAGCGCGGTCGCGTCGTCCACCTCCACCGTCAGCAGCACGCTCCGCCCGCGATCCCGCTCTCCCGGCGGCATGCTGTCATGCCCTTCGGCGATCAGCGCGACGTTGAAGCCCGCCGGTCCGCCCTGGCTCAGATGCACGTACCAGGGCGCGTCGAAGACCACTTCCAGGTCGAACAGGCCCGTCAGGAAATCTCGCGCCGCCGCCGGATCGGCGACCGAGAACAGGGGATAGAGGCTGTTGATCGATGGCATCGGGGATTTCCTTCCATGTTCGACGGCGTTAGAACATACAATCTGTACGAAACGAGAATAAACATACAGTCTGTATGAAAACAACGAAAATCGATTCGCCGGACGGACAAGCCTCCATGGGCCGAAAGACCGCCAGGACGCGGCAACGTCTGCTTTCCGTGGCGCGCCGTCATTTCGCGCGCGACGGCTATGCCGGCGCGGCCACGGAGGCAATCGTGGCCGAAGCGGAGATGACGCGCGGCGCGCTCTACTATCAGTTCCAGGACAAGCGGGATCTCTTCCGCGCAGTGGTGGAGGAGGTTGCGGCCGAACTGGTGACGCGGATCGGGGAGGCGGCCGATGAGGCGGCCACGCCGGTCGAAGCGGTCGTGGCCGGCAGTCGCGCCTTTCTGGCGCATGCGACCGCGCCCGACATAAGGCGCATCCTGCTGATCGACGCCCCCACCGTGCTGGGCTGGGCGGAATGGCGTGCGATCGATGCACGCCATGGGATGGGGTCTCTGGCGGAGGGACTTCAGGCCTGCGCCGACGCCGGCGTGATCGCTGTCGGGCAGGTCCGCCCGCTGACCCACCTCCTGTCAGGCGCTCTCAACGAAGCCGCACTGGCGCTGTCGGACGAAGGGGCCGATCCGGCGCTGGCGCCGGCAGCCGAAGACCTCATCCGCGCCGCCCTCGCTCCTCCTGGTGGAGGCTGACGGCATTCCTGGGCAACCTTCTCGGGGCAACCTTTCTCATGCGCACCCCATTTTCGCCTCACCCGGGGGAATAAGATCGGACTGCCGCCGTAGTGAGGCCGCTTGTGGGTGATGGAATGCTTTTCAATGACGCGATGCGCCGGGAAATGGTGGTTGTGCTGCCAAAGCTCCGACGCTTCGCCTACGGCCTCACCGGATCGATCGACGAGGGTGACGATCTTGTCCAGGCCGCTTGCGAAAGAGCCCTGAGCCGGGCCCATCAATGGCGCTCCGACACCCGCCTGGACAGTTGGATGTACAAGATCGTGCAGAATCTCTGGATCGATCGGATTCGCCGGGACCGTCGCCTGACCGTCGTCGGGGAAGACAACGATCTGGACGTGTTCCCAGGCGGCGACGCCGGCGATGAGACGGAGCAGCGCCTGTTGCTGGGCACCGTGCGGGATCGCATCGCGGTCCTGCCGCCGGACCAGCGGAACGTGCTGCTGCTGATCACGGTGGAAGGCATTTCCTACAAGGAGGCGGCGGCAATCCTGGACATTCCCATCGGCACCGTGATGAGCCGGCTGGCCAGGGCGCGCATCGCGCTTGGCAAGGCATTGGACACCGCGCCCGCAGTGGTGGGGGTGTGAGGGAGACGAGGCGCATGAGCGAACGGAACTGGGATGATGCATTGTTGGTTGCCTATGTCGACGGCGAACTGCCCGAGGACGAGGCGCGGCGGGTGGCGGCGCTGGTCGAGACCGATCCGGCGGCGCGGGAGGCGGTCCGCCTGCTGACCCTGAGCGCCGAGGCGGCGCGGAACGCCTTCGACGAACCGCTGCGCCAGCCGATTCCGGACCGGCTGATGCAGGCGCTGGATGCGGCATCCGAAGGAGTGGGGCCGGCGGAATCGCCAACCTCCGCCCGCCGCTGGGGTTTGCCGTTGGCCGCCGCGATCGCCGCATTGGTCCTGGGTTTCGGCGGGGGCTATCTGACGGGTGCGCCCGATGATGATTACCAGTTGGCCTCGGGCCCGCCGCCGGAGCCCGCGACCATGTCCGATGGACGGTTCGAAGCGGCCCTCTTCCAGGCGTTGCAGGAAGAGCCGGGCGCGGAGGTCGAGTATGGCGCGGCTGACGGCGACGAGGGAACGGTCACCGCGCGGGAGGAGATCACCTTGTCGAACGGCCTTTCCTGCCGCGCGTTCGAGAACCAGGAATCCACGCAGGCCGAAAGCGTGTCGGGCATCGCCTGCCGTGGAGCCGACGGCGCATGGGCCGTCCTGACCTTGCCTGGTGAGGAGGATGAGTGAGGAAGCCGGTTAATCCCCGCTGTCTTCCGGCCTGGGCAATCCTGCTGGGCCTCTCATTGGCCTGCGCGCCGATCGGGCTGGATATCGGCAAGGGCGGCCTTTCCCTTCAGGACAAGACCGCCCTTGCCGATGATGACGATGGCGGGGACGACGATGACGGCGGGGGGAACGGTAATGGCAACGGCAACGGCAACGGCAACGGCAACGGCAACGGCAATGGCAATGGCAACGGGAACGGGAACGGGAATGGAGGGGGGAACGGCAACAACGGCAACACCGGGGGAGGCGGCCGGGGCAATGGCGGACAAGCGCGCGGCAACGGGCAGAGCGACGATGACGGCGTCAGTAATCGAGGCGTCGTACGGTATGACCGCAATCCCATGGAGTTCCTGCGCGGGCTGATAGGCGGAGCGCCGGCTCCGGCGCCGGAGCCTCGTCAGGCCGCCGCCCCCGCTCCCCCGGCGCCGCCCCCGCCACCCAGGCCCCAGCCGGAGATGGACCCGTTCCTCGCGGATCTGGAACGATCCCACCCCGATCGCCATGAACAGGCCGTCCAGGACGAGCTGGTGGTGGTCAATGGCGATCCCGCCTTCTTTCCTTCGGTGGAGCGGCTGGGTTTCTCCGTCATTGAGCGACAGTCCCTGGAAACACTGGAGATTGATACCGCGCGACTGCGCATTCCCCCATCCATGACGCTGACGGCGGCGCAATCGGTGCTGTCCCAACTCTTTCCCGGAACGGCCTTCGATGTGAACGGCATCTACCGTCCGCGCCAGCAGCTCGTCCTGCCGTCACCGAACTATCCGAAGACACTGATCGGCTGGCCGGTGAGCGGCCCGGCCTGCGGCGGCGCGGGCGCGAATGTCAGGATCGGCATGGTCGACGCGTCTGTGGACGCATCGCTCCCGGCTTTCCGGGACAGCCGGATCGAGCAGCGGTCTTTCGTCGAGGAGGAAGCGGAGAATGACGGCCACGGCACCGCCGTCGCCTCGATCCTGGTCGGAGAGGACGGGCTTCTGCCCGACGCGCGGCTGATGGCGGCGACCGTCTTCCGCCCCGGGCCCGACGGCCGGCCACTGACGACGGCCTTCGACATCGCGGCGGCGCTGGACTGGCTGATGGAGCAGGAGGTGGGCGTGGTGAATATGAGCTTCACCGGCGATGCCAACCTGCTGTTGAGCGTCGCCATGGCGCGAGCCGACCGGCGCGGGATCGTGGCCGTCGCGGCCGCCGGCAATGGCGGCCCATCGGCGCCGCCCGCTTATCCTGCCTCCTATGATTCGGTCATCGGCGTCACCGCCATCGACTATCGGCGGGAACTCTACGGGCTGGCCAACCGGGGCGACTATATCGATTTCGCCGCGCCCGGGGTCCGTGTTTCAGCGGTCGCGCCGGACGGTCGGATAACCTTCGTCACCGGCACGTCGTTCGCCACCCCGTTCGTCAGCGCGGCGGTAGCGCGCATCCTCGCCGCCGGCATTCCGGCGGAGGCCGCCGCCGTGCAGGAGGCGCTGTCCGAACAGGCGGTCGATCTGGGGGAACCGGGATACGATCCGCAATTCGGCTGGGGGCTGATCCAGGCGGCGGACCGCTGCTGACAGCTTCAGGTCAGCCGGTGGGCATGGAGGGCCTGGTAGTAGGGCAGGCAATCCTCTGCCAACCGCTCCAGATGGTCCGGCAATCCCACCGTCTTCTCCTGATAGCGTTGGAAGCCGGTCGACCGCTCCACCGCATGATACCAGTAGGGCGCCCAGACGCCGTCGGTCGGGCGCGGCCCCGGCGGCCAGGACAGCATCGCTTCATCGAATGGAACCTCCAACGCCTCGCAGAGGCGGCGCAGCATGCGCGGCGGGTCCATCAGGATGTCGCGACTGTCGACCACCGGGGGCGGCGAACCTTCGGCATCAGCCAGCTTTTCGAACAGCGTCCGCTGCTGGGGCAGCCCCGTATCCTCCAGCGTCACCGTCTCCCGTGTGCGGGTGTAGGAGGCCAGCATGGCGCGCGGATCGCGGATCAGGAAGGCATGGGTCAGGCCGTCGATCCAGTCCCCGCCCATGCCGGACAGCAAATGGTGGGCCATGTGCTTCTGATAGAAGATCGTGCGGCCGGCGGGCAGCGGGCCCAGCAGCGTATCCGCGACTTTCCGCCAGTCCGGCTCCTGATGGGCGATCACCTCCTCCCAGCCGGGATGGTCCAGGCCCGTCTCGTTGAGGTAATGGGCATAGAACGGCTCGTCCACGACATGGGTGTCGGGCCGGTTGCCCCAGGACCGCATCATGGCGGTGGAGATATTGCGCGGGCCCGACCACATGGCGATGCGCCGGACGCCGTTCATACCGCCGTTCATACGGGGCACTCCCGGTCCATGAGACCGGCATAGAGCGTCCGAAGCCGTTTGGTGACGGGGCCGAGCCGCCCGCTCCCGATGGTTCGGCCATCTGCCGATATCGCGGGGACGAGGCCGGCGAAGGTGCCGGTCACGAAGGCTTCATCGGCGCTATAGACCTGGGTCAGGGAGAAATTCTTCTCCCGCGCCGTAATGCCGTTCTCCCGGCACAGCCTCAGCACGTTCTCTCGCGTGATGCCCAGAAGGCAATAGTCGCCGGTGGAGGTCCAAACCTCGCCATCCCGGACGATGAAGAAGTGCGTGGAGTTGCAGGTGGCGACGAAGCCCTGCGGGTCCAGCATCAGCGCCTCATCCGCGCCGGCTTTGGCGGCCTGGATGCAGGCGGCGATGCAGTTCAGCTTCGAATGGCTGTTCCATTTCGGGTCCTGTACGTCGGGCGACCCTCGACGCACATGGGTGGTGAACAGCGTGACGCCCCGGTCGGCCACCTCCGGCTTCGGCGACTTCCATTCCGGAATGATGACGATGGTCGGCGGGCCGATCGTGACTCGCGGGTCCTGGTAAGGCGTGGCCTTCAGGCCCCGCGTGACCATCAGCCGGATATGAATGCCCGATCCTTTCGGCCCGGTCATCCCGTTGGTCTCTGTCGTTCGGTAGATGGCGGCGGCAAGCTCGTCCCGGGTGAGGCCGATATCCAGATCGATGGCCTTCGCTCCTTCATAGAGTCGGTCGAGATGCGCCTGTAGGAAAGCCAGCTTCCCATTGTGCAGCCGCAACCCTTCCCAGACGCCATCGCCCAGCACGAACCCCGAATCGAGGACCGACACCATGGCGTCGGCACGGTGTTTCAGGACCCCGTTGACGGAGATGAGGATCGAGGCATTGCGCGGATCGTCCTCATAGGTATGGGTGCTGGTGGGTGTGGCGGCGTCCATGTGTTCCTTCGGCGTTTGGCTTTCCTTAGCTCGCCATTGTCGACGCCGTATGGATTCCCGATCAAGTCGGGAATGACGATCCACCCCTAGGAGGCACTTGACGCCCCCGCCGCCCTTCGCCTATATCACCGCGTCCGCCGGGCAGGGTTTCTGTCCGGCGCTGTTTTTCGTATTTATTCTCGTGTCGAAGGATTAGCGCCATGGCCCGTCGTTGCGACCTGACCGGCAAGGGTGTGCAGACCGGTAACAACGTCAGCCACGCCAACAACAAGACGCGTCGCCGGTTTCTCCCCAATCTGCAGGAAGCCTCGCTGATGAGCGAGACCCTGCGGGAGACCGTGCGTCTGCGGCTGTCGACCCACGCCATCCGGACGGTGGAGCATCGGGGAGGCCTGGACGGCTACCTGCTGAATGCTCGCGCCTCGGAACTGACGGCCGAGCTTCGCCGCCTGAAGCGTCGTCTGGAGAAGGCCCAGGCCGAGAATACCGCGGCGGCCTGATCCGCGGCGCGACCCAGTCAAAGCCCGCGGTTCCGCCGCGGGCTTTTTTGTTGGCCTCTCGTCCTTGTCACCGGAGCGTCCGTCATGCTGAGCCTGTCGCCCCAAGGCGTCGTCGCCGCCCTCCAGGCCCTGCCGCCGGAACTGGTGCTGGTGCTGGAACTGCTGCTGTGTTTCGGCGCGATCCTCGCTCTCCTGCGCTGGTTCGGCGAAAGCGGGATGTACGCCTATATCTGCGTCGCCGTCATCGGGGCGAACGTGCAGGTGCTGAAGCCGGTTCAGTTCGGCATCTACGACAATCCGGTGGCGCTGGGGACAATTCTCTTCTCCTCCACCTTCCTGGCCACCGACATCCTGGCCGAACATTACGGTGCGGCCTCGGCCCGGCGGGGCGTGATGCTGGGATTCTCCACCTTCCTCTTCTGGACGGTGATCATGATCCTGACCATGGGCTATTCGCCCCTGACTCCGGAGCAGGCCGGCGAGGCTATGGCCTGGGCGGTGCCGATCCAGGGCGCGTTCGAGACGCTGTTCGTGCCGGTGCCCGCCTTCTTCGTGGCCGGGATGACGGCTTACCTGATCAGCCAGCTTCACGATGTCTGGGCGTTCGAGACGATCCGGAAATGGACGCAGGGCAAGGCGCTGTGGCTTCGCAACAACGTCTCGACCATCATATCCAGCCTGATCGACAACACCGTCTTCAGCGTGCTCGCCTGGGTGGTGCTGGCGCCGCAGCCGGTTGGCTGGGAGCCGCTGATCTTCACCTACATCCTGGGCACCTTCTTGTTGCGCGTAGCGATCGCGCTTCTGGACACGCCCTTCATGTACCTGTCCCGGATCGTCATCCGGCGCGACCCGCCGGGCGCCGCCAGCTATGCCTGACGGCGTCTCTTCCCGATATCCGGGCTTCGCGTTCGAGATAGAGGCCGCCGATCCCGCCAGCCGCGCGCGGGTCGGCCGGCTGACGACGCCGCACGGCGCGATCGAGACGCCGAACTTCATCTTCTGCGGCACCAAGGCCTCGGTGAAGGGGGTGACGCCGGCGCAGCTTCGCGAGGCGCGGACCGACATTATCCTGTCCAACACCTACCATCTGATGATCCAGCCGGGCGCGGATGTCGTCGCGAAGATGGGCGGGCTGCACCGCTTCATGGGCTGGGACGGGCCTATGCTGACCGATTCCGGCGGCTTTCAGATCTTCTCCATGGGGCATGGCTCCGTCGCCGATGAGATCAAGGGACGGCGGCAGCAGAGTCGTCCGGCCAGCCTGACCAAGATCACGGAAGAAGGAGCGACCTTCCGGTCTTACTTGAGCGGCGAGAAGCTGTTCCTGACGCCGGAAAGCTCCATCGACATTCAGCGCAAGCTGGGCGCGGATCTGATCGTGCAGCTAGACGAATGCACGCCCTTCCATGTCGATCGCGCCTATACGGCGAAATCCATGGCGATGAGCCACCGCTGGGGCGACCGCAGCCTGGCGGAGTTCGAACGGGGCGGGGGCCTGTCGGCGAACGGGCTGCCTCAGGCGCTCTACGGCATCATCCAGGGCGGGGTCTATCCCGACCTGCGGGAGGAAAGCGCGAGCTACACCCGCGACCGCGCCTTCTTCGGCACGGCGGTCGGCGGCTCGCTGGGCGCGCACAAGGACCAGATGTACGAAGTCGTCTCCTACTGCATGCCCTTCGTGGCGGCGGACCGGCCGGTCCACCTGCTGGGCATCGGCGGGGTCGGCGACATCTTCGCCGGCGTGCGCCAGGGGATCGATACGTTCGACTGCGTCTCGCCGACCCGGGTCGCGCGGCATGGCTGGGCGATCATGAAGGGCGGGGCGGCCGGCTCCGAGAAGATCAATCTGCGGAACGCGCGGTTCCGCGACGATTCCAGCCCGATCGACCTGACCTGCGAGTGCGCTACCTGCCGTGCCTTCCCGCGCGCCTATCTGCACCACCTGATCAGGGCGGGGGAGCTTCTGGCGACGACGCTGGTCTCCGTCCACAACATCTTCACCATGAACCGGCTGATGCGCGACATCCGGGCCGCGCTCAGGGGCGGGACGCTGGACGATGCCGAACGGGAGTGGCGCGGCGCGGCGGAATAGGCCGCCAGACCCTCACCCGTCGGACTCCCATCTTGGCGCGGCGCTCGGCAGGGGCTATGGTCCGCCGCGTCCGCCCGGACTTGCCGGATCCCAGAGCCGAAGACGCGAAACCGCATGAAGATCCATCCGAACTTCCCCAATCTCTTCATCCTCAATCACCCGTTGATCCAGCACAAGCTGACGCATATGCGCCAGAAGGAGCGGTCGACCAACGGCTTCCGGTTGCTGCTGCGCGAGATCTCCATGCTGATGGGCTATGAGATCACCCGCGACCTGCCGATGACCACGCTTCCGATCGAGACGCCGCTGGAGCCGATGGAGGCGCCGGTGCTGGCCGGGAAGAAGGTGGCGCTGGTCTCCATCCTCAGGGCCGGGCTCGGCATGACCGAAGGGCTGCACGAACTGATCCCGTCGGCGCGTGAAGGCCATATCGGCCTCTACCGCGATCCCGCGACCAAGATGCCGGTGGAATATCTGGTCAAGCTGCCGCAGGCGGAGGACCGGATCTTCATCCTGGTCGACCCCATGCTGGCGACGGGGAACTCGGCGGTCCATGCGGTCGACGTGCTGAACCGCCACGGCGTCGCTGACGAGAACATCCGGTTCATGGCCCTGGTCGCCGCGCCGGAAGGCGTCCGGGTCTTCCACAAGGCCCATCCCGACGTGAAGGTCTTCACCGCCTCGCTGGACCGCCAGTTGAACGACCACGCCTACATCCTGCCGGGCCTCGGCGACGCCGGCGACCGGATGTTCGGCACTAAATGATCCTGAAGAGACCGAACCCATGACCAAGCAGCTCCTCCACCTCGTCTTCGGCGGCGAACTCAAGCATCCGGGATCGATGGAATTCGTCGACACCAAGGATCTCGACGTCGTCGGCATCTATCCGAACTATAAGGAAGCCCTGGCGGCCTGGCGCGGCGCGGCGGCGGCGACGGTGGACGACGCGCACAAGCGCTATTTCGTCGTTCATCTCCACCGCCTGCTCGATCCCGAAGCGACCCCCGAGGCGACCGAGATCGCGCCCCCGAAGGCGGAGTGACTAATCCGCGGCGGCCGGTCTGACCTCATCCTCCAGGACGGTGGCGGGCTCGGACGTCGTGAGAGACACCGTCTCTCCCACATCATAGACCCTGCCAGGGCCGGAGATGGCGAGAAGGTCCGCGCCTTTCTCCGAGCGCAGCCAATAGAACAGGTCGTGGCCCCGGAACTCCCGCCCCGTGATGGTGGCGAAGGCGAGGGCCGATCCTCCGGCATTGAGGATCAGCTGTTCGGGCCGGACGGCGACGGCGACATGACCCTTCCGCCCCCCGTCGATCGGCAGCCGGCCCAGCGGCGTCTCCACCACCGAACCGTCGGCGTTTCCGGCGATGACGTTTGACCGGCCCAGGAAGCGCGCGACGAAGATCGTGCGGGGGCGGCGATAGACCTCCTCCGGCGTTCCCATCTGCTCGACCCGCCCCTGGTTCATCACCACGATCCGGTCTGAGAAGGCCAAGGCCTCCTCCTGGTCGTGGGTGACCAGGATCGCGGCGCTGCCGACCTTGCGGAGAAGCGTCCGGACCTCCTGGCGCGTCTCCTCCCGCAGGGTGGCGTCCAGGTTGGAGAAGGGCTCGTCCAGAAGGATCAGCCGCGGATGGGTCGCCAGGGACCGGGCCAGCGCTACCCGCTGCTGCTGCCCGCCGGAGAGCGCCTGCGGCATCCGCTGGGCGAGATCGGCGAGGGAGACGAGATCCAGCATTTCCTGCGCCCGCGCCCGACGCTCGACCTTCGGCAGGGCGCGAAGCCCGAACATCACGTTCTCAAGCACGGTCAGGTGTGGGAACAGCGCATAATCCTGGAAGACGATGCCTATGCCGCGCCGTTCGGGGGGCAGGTCGACGATCGATCGTCCCTCGACAGAGATCGCGCCTGAATCCGGCCGCTCGAAACCCGAGATGAGGCGCAGGGTGGTGGTCTTGCCGCAGCCGCTCGGCCCCAGCAGCGAGACGATCTCCCCGTCGCCGACGGTGAAGCCGACATCGCGCACCGCCGGCAGGTCCATCGCCGGGAAGCGTTTCGTCAGCCCGCTGGCGACCAGCAGCGGCGCGCTATCCTTCCGGGGGGCGGCCAAGGGAATGCCTCTTACTCGCGTTTGCCTTCATGGGCCAATACCACACCGATCATCAAACCCGAAAATATTACGATGGCGGCGGCATAGGGCGCGGCGTTCGCCAGCATCCCTTCCACCGTCCGGCTGAAGACGTTGATGGCCAGCGTCCTGAAGCCGGCGGGGGACAGCAGGAAGGCGATCGGAAGCTCCTTCATCGCGATGATGAAGACCAGCGCCATGCCGGCGACGATCCCGCGCCGGAGCAGCGGCAAGACCGCGTGGGCGAAGGCCCGCACCGGTCCGTAGCCCAGCGACCGCGCCGATTCCTCCAGCGCCGGCCGGGCCTGGAGTAGCGAACTGCGGATCGGCCCCAGCGCCAGCACAAGGAAATGAAGGGCGTAGGCGATGATGAGCAGCGCCAGGCTCTGGTAAAGCCAGGGGACCGCGCCGAGCGAGAAGAACACCATGGCCAGCGCGAAGGTCAGCGGCGGCGTCGCGTAGCCCAGAAAGGCCAGACGGTCGATCAGGGTCGCCGGACGCGACGGGTGGCGCACCGTCAGGTAGGCGATCGGCAGGGCCAGCAGGCCGGCCAGGATGGCGGCGGGGACCGCGGCGGCGATCGAATGGAGGAACCCCTCCAGCAGGTCCGGCAGGCTGGGCAGCACGGGTTCCAGCGACAGCCAGAAGGAAAGCACGGCGGCCGGCAAGCCAAGCGAAGCCAGGACGACCAGCGCGATAAAACCCCAGGCAAGAGGCGTCCAGCGGCCCAACCTGATCGGCGTGAATCGGCGTTCGGAGCCAGTGCCGGTGCGCGCCAGTTCAAGCCCGCTGCGCGCCTTGCCTTCGATCCAGATCATCGAAAGGGAAACAGTCATCAGCAGGATCGACAACCAGGCGGCGTAGACCCGGTCGAACGCGCCGGAATATTGGGTGTAGATGACATAGGAGAAGGCCTCGAAGCGCATCAGCGCCACCGCGCCGAAATCGCCCAGCGTATAGAGGCCGATGACCAGCCAGCCGGAGAAGAAGGCCGGCTTGAGGTGCGGTAGCGTCACCCTTCGGAACGTCTGCCAGGGTGTGCAGCCCAGGCTGCGGGCGCTTTCCGCCAGGCTGGGATCGAGGCCGCTCAGCGCCGCCCGCAGATTGAGGAAAAGATAGGGGAAGGTATAGAGGCCGAGCGCCAGCACCGCCCCCCAATAGCCTTCCGGCCGGGGCAGGCGGATGCCCACGACCTGCGCCATGAAGCCGTAATTGCCGCTGAGCCCGATCAGCGCGTAGGCCATTACATAGCCCGGCACCGCTAGAGGCAGGGCGGCCAGAACGGTGACGGCCTTCCGGCCGGCAAGGTCCGACCGCGTCGTCAGCCAGGCGAGCGGCAGGGCGATGGCCGTCGTGAAGGCCAGCACGCCCAACGTCAGCGCAATCGTGTTGGCGAACAGTGCCGCCGTTCGCGGTCGGACGATCAGGTCCCACAGCACCGCTGGCTCGGCGTCCAGCGCTCTGACGACAAGGTAGACAAGGGGGACAAGCATCCCCATCCCGGCCGCGAAGGCCGGGATGAGAATGATGGCCGGCGGCCGGACGCTACGCGGCGTTGCGGCAGCCAGGGATGTCAGAGCAGCCCCACGTCGCGCAGCATGTCGAGCGTGCCGTCCAGATCGTCGAGATCGTTGAGGTCGACATCGACGGCCGCCGCCTCCAGATCCTCCTGGCTTTCCAGCATCGGATTGCGGCTCACCTCGTCCGTCACCGGATATTCGTGGACCTCATCGGCGAAATATTGCTGGGCCTCCGGCGACAGCAGGAAATCGACGAACTGCAGCGCGAGATCCGGCTGGTTGGACGAGGCGAGCACGCCGACGCCGGCGACCATCAGAAGGTTGCCGATGTCGCCATCCTCGAAATGGGTCTGGGCCACGGGGAAGTCCGGATCGGTCGATTTGAATCGCAGCAGGTAATAATGGTTCGGCAGGCCGAAATCTATCTCCCCATCGGCGACCGCCTGCACCTGCGCGGTATTGTTCGAATAGGCCTGGATGTCGTTGGCGATCATGCCTTCCAGCCATTCGCGGGTCGCCTCCTCGCCCAGCACCACGCGCATGGCGGTGAGGTGCGCCTGGAACGATCCGTTGGTCGGCGCCCAGCCGACCCGGCCCCGATAGGTTTCGCCGGTCAGGTCCAGGATGCTGTCCGGCAGTTCGTTCTCGGTCACGCGCTCGGTGGAATAGACCAGCGTGCGGGCGCGGGCGGAGGCGCCGATCCATTTCCCGTTCTCGTCATGGAAGGCGTCGGGCACCCGGCTCAGGATCTCTTCCGGCAGCGGCGCGAACAGGTCCGAAACCGCGCCCAGCGCGCCCGGATCCTGCGCCCAGAACACGTCGGCCGGGCTGGCTTCGCCTTCCTCCTGCAACAGGATGGCCAGCTCCGCGGTGCCGCCATAGCGGACATTCACCGTGACGCCGGACTGCTCCTCGAAGGCGCGGACAAGGGGGTCGACCAGGGATTCCCCCCGTCCGGAATAGAGGATCAGCTCCTGGGCCGAAGCGGCGGAGACCGGACCAAGGAGGGCGGCGGCCAGGGTCGCGGCCAGCGTGACGCGCGTACGGTTCATGTCATCGCCTCATTGTTGAGGTTGGCGGAACGGTCGAACTTTAGTGAGATTGATTATCATTGTCGATATGGGTCGCACGTCCGCCGGAGACGGAGCCGCCGCAAAAAAGAAGGGCGCGCCGTCGCCGGTCGCGCCCAGTCGTTTGGGAGAGTTTGATTGCGATTCCGCCCCGACCGAGTGAGGAAGAGGAGACGGGCGACCATCACTACGTTCGTAATGAAAATCATTCGCAACCGATGAGCGGAGCATAGACGCTTCTCGGCGGAATGCAACAGCAAATGAGAATTGTTCGCAAGTAACTGATTGGATGGATCGGGAAGGGCTTTCGCCCTCTCTACACCGTCATGCTGGACTTGATCCAGCATCCATGCGGTGTCGAAGGACGCCGGGACCGCGCCCGTTTCTTCGCCGCCGGCGGAGCGGCGAGGACCTATGGATTCCAGCCTCCGCTGGAATGACGGGAAGGGGGAGTATCATCACTCACCCAGGCGAGGCGTGAAGGTCGCGCTGCCTGATAGCGTCTCGTCCGGAGCCAGGACCACCGTTCCGGTATGACGCTCGCCGTCTTCGGCGCGGTTGAAGGCGTCTGTCATGTGGCTTACCGGCTCCACGCAGAAATAGGGCGCGTCGGGGGAGTAGACGACCAGCATCGACAGCGGCGGTTCGGCGGAGATGGCGAGCGAGCGGTTCTCGCCGGGCCAGTCGAGGCGGGCAGCACCGGTCCAGCCGGAGAAGCCGTTGTCCATGCGGGCGTCAGCCGGTCGGACGCCGCGCCCAAGATCGTTCTCCGCCGGTGGCGGGACCAGTAGCCGCACCGGCATGACTTCCCCGTCCGTCTCCCACATGCCGTCTACCGGGGCGGTCAGAACCGTGTCCTCCCGCCGCGGGAAATAGGGGTGGAGGCCGATACCGGCAGGCATCGGCCCGTCGCCGCGATTCGTCACCTCGATCGTGTGCCGAAGCCCGGCTTCGGACAATTCCATGACCTGCCGCGCCGAATAGGGGAAGGGATAGCCATCGGCCGGTCCGTCGAACGCCAGCACGGCCTTCGTTCTGTCGGCTTCCTCCAGCCGCCAGGGATTTTGCCAGCCGTCGCCATGCAGGCTGTGACGCTCCGGCGGGTGGTTGAGCGGGAGGGAATAGGTCTTCCCCATGAACCGCAGCCGGCCTTCACGGATACGGTTGGAGAACGGGACCAGCGGGAAGCATGCCGTCTCAAGCACCGATCGCCGGGCAATCGCCTCTTCCGGCGTCGGCCGCATCCAATCCACCCGGCCGGCGGGTCCGCTTTCATGGAAGGCCGTGATCGCCCCGCCGATCTGTGGGCAGATTTCCACGGTCAGGCCGCCATGGCGGAGGGTGACGATATCCGGGGAGGCTTGGGGCATGAGCGTGCCGTTGTTGAGGGTTGAAAAACCAACGCCCCCTCACCCAACCCTCTCCCACGGAGGGGAGAGGGCTAGCAACTTTCCCCTCTCCCCTCCGTGGGAGAGGGAGGGGCCCGCGAAGCGGGAGGGTGAGGGGTAAGCTATTGGTCCACCTTCACCACGGTCAGGCTGGCTTCGTCCTCCTTGGGACGGTCGCCGCTGATGGTGTGGCCGCTGACCAGGAAGTGGACGTTCTCCGCCACATTTGTCGCGTGGTCGCCGATGCGTTCGATGTTCTTCGAGATGAACAGGAGATGCGTCCCCGTGGAGCAGAGCTTGGGATCGTCGATCATGCGTTCGACGATGTCCTGGAAGACGGCGGTGTGCAGCGCGTCGACCTCATGGTCGCGGCTCCAGGCCGAAACGGCCAGGGCGGCGTCGCGGTCGATATAGGCCTGGGCGACCTCGTCCAGGATCTCCAGCACCTTCTCGCTCATGGTCCGGAACTGATCGGCGGCGATCAGCGGGCCGACCTGGGACAGGGTGAGCGAGCGTTTGGCGATGTTCGCCGCATAGTCGCCGATACGCTCCATATCCGCGGCGATCTTCATCGCGGCGATCGTGCGCCGCAGATCGTTGGCCAGCGGGGAACGCAGCGCCAGCAACCGGAAGACGGTTTCATTCACCTGCCGCTCCAGCGCGTCCATCTCCGCATCGCGCTTCAGCACGATCGTCGCCGCGTCCGAATCCAGGCGCAGAAGCGCGTCCACCGCCCCGGCCACCTGTTCGTGCGCCAGCTTTCCCATCGCCATGATGGCTTCGCGGACATCGCGGAGTTCGTTGCCGAAGGCGGTGACGATATGAGGCACGGGCCGAAACTCGCTTAAGGACGTTGGAACAGGGGGACAGTATAGGCGTACGGCCCGTCCCTGGCGACCACCGACGGGGTTGAAGCCGCGCCGCGCGACATAAGTAGGAATTAGTACGGTTTCAGAAGGATCGCGTCGACAACCAGCAGGAGAGACCGGAAAGATGGCCGGAAAGACAGAGGGAAAACCGCTTCTGGAGGGGCAGGTCGTGGTCGTGACCGGCGCCAGCTCCGGCATCGGCCGGGCGACCGCCGTGGCGTTCGGCGGGCACGGCGCGAAGGTCGTGGTCAACTACCTTTCCGGGGACGAGGCGGCCGACGCCACCGTCGGAGAGATCGAGGCGGCGGGCGGCGAGGCGATACGCGTCGCCGGCGACGTCAGCCGCGAGGACCAGGTGGAGCGCCTGTTCGCGAAGGCGGCCGACGCGTTCGGTACGGTCCACATACTGGTCAACAATGCGGGCATCCAGCAGGACGCGCCGTTCGAGAAGATGACGCTCGACCAGTGGCGGAAGGTGATCGACGTCAACCTGACCGGCCAGTTCCTGTGCGCCCGCGCCGCCATACGTGAATTCCTGCGTCGCGGGCCGCAGCCGGAGGTCTCCAAGGCGGTCGGCAAGATCGTGTCGATGAGTTCGGTCCACCAGGCGATACCCTGGGCCGGGCACGCGAACTACGCCGCCTCGAAGGGCGGGGTGATGCTGCTGACCGAAACGCTTGCCCAGGAATTCGGGCACCGGAAGATCCGGGTCAATGCCGTGGCGCCGGGGGCGATCCGCACGCCGATCAACCGTGGCGCGTGGGAGGACGAGGAATCCCTGAAGGAGCTTATGACGCTCATCCCCTATCGGCGGATCGGTGAGCCGGCGGACGTGGCCGAGGCGGTCTGCTGGCTGGCGTCGGACCTGTCGGACTATGTCAACGGCACGACCCTCGTCGTCGATGGCGGGATGATGCTCTACCCCGGTTTTCGCGGCAACGGTTGAAGGAAGAAGAACGGATGGCCCTGCGAATCGAGGATTACGGCTTCATCGGCAACATGCATACGGCGGCGCTGGTCGGCCGCGACGGGTCGATCGACTGGCTTTGCCTGCCGCGCTTCGACAGCGCCGCCTGCTTCTCCGCCATATTGGGATCGGCCGACAATGGCCGCTGGCTGATCGCCCCCAGCGAAGGCGGGATGGCGGTCCGGCGGCAGTACCGGGAAGGAACGGCGATCCTGGAGACCACCTTCCAGACGGAGGAAGGCGAGGCGACCGTGATCGATTTCCTCGCCGATCCCGAACGGGACGGCAATGTGGAGCTGTTCCGGATCGTGCGCGGCAATCGCGGCACGGTGCGGATGCGGACTGAACTGGTCCTACGTCTCGATTACGGCCATGTGATCCCGTGGCTGCGGCGTCACGATTACGGGCTGACTGCCATCGCCGGCCCGGACGGGTTGCAACTCCGGACGCCGGTGCGGCTGGAAGGCCGGGACATGAAGACACGCGGGGAGTTCGACGTCCGCGCCGGCGACCGCATCCCGTTCACGCTGACGTGGTTCCCGTCCCACCTGCCGCTGCCGGGACCGCAGGACGCCGACATCGCCCTTTCGGAGGCGGAGGCGCGGTGGCGGCGCTGGTCGGCCCATTGCGCGCCGGTGGGAGAATGGACCGAGGCCGTATCGCGGTCGCTCATCACGCTGAAGGCCATGACCTACAGCCCGACCGGCGGGATCGTCGCCGCGCCCACGACCTCCCTCCCGGAGGAGATCGGCGGGGTAAGGAACTGGGACTACCGGTTCTGTTGGATCAGGGACGCCACGCTGACGCTCTACGCGCTCATCACCTCGGGCTATCGGGAGGAGGCGCGGGCCTGGCGCGAATGGCTGCTGCGGGCGGCGGCGGGGGAGCCGTCCCGGCTGCAGATCATGTACGGCATCTCCGGCGAACGCCGGCTGCAGGAATTCGAGCTTCCGTGGCTGCCTGGCTATGAGGGGTCGGCCCCGGTGCGGGTCGGCAACGGCGCGCATGGGCAGCTTCAGATCGACGTCTATGGAGAGCTGATGGACGCGCTCCACGTCGCGCGGAAGCATGAGCTGGAGGTCTATGAGGAAAGCTGGACGCTCCAGAAGGCGATCATCGGTCATCTTGAGGAGATCTGGGACAGCGCGGACGCCGGCATCTGGGAGATGCGCGGCCCGCCCCGTCATTTCACCCATTCGCGGATGATGGCGTGGGTCGGGGTCGACCGGGCGGTCAAGGCGGTGGAGACGTTCGGGCTGGAAGGGCCGGTCGATCGCTGGCGGGAATTGCGCGACCGCATCCATGACGATGTCTGCGCCAACGGGTTCGACACAGAACTCAACAGTTTCGTCCAGTATTATGGCGGCAAGACCGTCGATGCGTCGCTGCTGCTGATGGCGCAGGTCGGCTTCATCGACGCCGAGGACCCGCGCTTCGCCGGCACCGTCGCGATGATCGAACGGGAGTTGCTGGTCGACGGGCTGGTGCTGCGTTACCGGACGGAGCACGACACCGACGGCCTGCCAGGAGACGAGGGGGCGTTCCTCGCCTGCTCCTTCTGGCTCGCCGACGCCTACATCCTCATGGGGCGCTATGAGGAGGCAAGGAAGCTGTTCGACTATCTGCTGTCGCTGCGCAACGATCTGGGCCTGCTGGCGGAGGAATACCATCCGCATGTCGACCGTCAGCTCGGCAACTTCCCGCAGGCCTTCTCCCACATCGCGCTGGTCAACACGGCGCAGAATCTGGCGTCGTACAAGGCACCGGCGCGCGACCGTTCGGACGGCGCGTCAGCGGAAACCGCCCGGCAGCCGATCCAGACAGAGGGACGCCACGGCATCTAGGATCGCTTCGGCGTCCAGCCGGTAGGCGTCGTACAGTTCGGCGATCGAGCCGGTCTGGCCGAAATGCTCCACGCCCAGCGGCCGGATGCGGTGGCCCTTCACCGATCCGACCCAGCCCAGCGCCATCGGATGAGCGTCGGTCACCGTCACCAGTCCGGCCTCCGGCGCCAGCCGCCCCAGCAGCTTTTCCAGATGGCTTTCCGCGCCCTTCGCGCCGGCGGTCTGGCGGGCGCGTTCGGCGGCCAGCCAGCCGGCGTTCAGCCGGTCGGCGGAGGTGACGGCCAGCAGCCCGGCGCCGGGGATGTCGTCCAGAAGCTTCTCATGAGCCTCCAGCGCCTCCGCCGCCACCGCGCCGGTATAGAGGATGGCGAGTTCCGCCTCCTCGGCCGGCTCCCTCAGCCAATAGCCGCCGGCGAGGATGTCACGGCGCAGCGCGTCGCTCATCGGCCTTTCCGGCTGGGCGAGGGAGCGCGTCGACAAGCGGAGATAGACGGAGCCGCCGGCCACGTCGCGCAGCCATTCGTTCTCCGAAAGGCCGCTGCCGTCGCGCTGCATGTAGTCGAAGGCCCAGGCCATGATGACCGCCAGCTCGTCGACATAAGCGGGCTCGAAGGCCGCCAGCCCGTCCTGGGCCATGCCGATCAGCGGCGTGCCGATCGACTGGTGCGCCCCGCCTTCGGGCGCAAGCGTGATGCCGGACGGCGTCGCGAC
Source organism: Inquilinus sp. CAU 1745 (assembly GCF_039839375.1). Taxonomy (NCBI): domain Bacteria; kingdom Pseudomonadati; phylum Pseudomonadota; class Alphaproteobacteria; order Rhodospirillales; family Rhodospirillaceae; genus Inquilinus; species Inquilinus sp. CAU 1745. The sequence goes on along the minus strand of NZ_JBDOQU010000006.1, from coordinate 166,260 downwards.
CAGCAGGAAGCGGGCGTCCTGGTAGCAGGCGTAGTTCAGCGCATCGAGCCCGCGCTGGATGAACGGGTCGTAGAGCGTGCCCACTGGCAGCAGCCTTTCCCCGAACACCGAATGGCTGAGGCCGAGTGCGGCCAGCAGCAGGAACAAATTGTTCTCCGCGATCCCCAGCTCGATATGCTGGCCGTCGGGCGACATCGCCCAGCGCTGGGCGGACACCACCTTCTGCTCCTTGAACACGTCCTCACGCGGATGGCGGTCGAAGATGCCCCGCCGGTTGACCCAGCCGCCCAGATTGGTCGACACGGTGACGTCGGGGGAGGTGGTGACGATCCGCTGGGCCAGCGGGCTGTCTTCCCTGGCGATTTCCGCCAGCAGGCGGCCAAAGCCTTCCTGGGTCGACATCTCCGGCGGCATCTTGATCGGCAGGGATTTCGGCGCGGCGACCCTCTCGGCGGCCAGCCGGCGGCGGCCCCTGGCGTTGAACGGCGTCCGGTCGAGGAAGGATCGAAGCTCCGCCTCCTCGGCCTCCAGTCCCGCGAACGGCTCCCATTCCGCGCCCTGGGGTACGTCGTTACGGGCCTGGAATTCCGCCATCTGCTCAGGATTCATCAGCCCCGCATGGTTGTCCTTGTGGCCGGCGAAGGGCAGGCCGTGGCCTTTCACGGTATAGGCGATGAAGACGGTCGGCCGATCGTCCTCTATGCCATGGAATGCCTCAAGGCAGGTCTCCATGTCGTGGCCGCCCAGATTGGTCATGAGGACGGCCAGATCCTCGTCGTCATGCCGGTCCAGCAGCGCCGCTATCCCCGGCTCCTCGCCGATGTCGGCCAGGACCTGCCGCCGCCACGCCGCGCCGCCTTGATAGGTCAGGGCGGAATAGAGGGAGTTCGGGCATTCGTCGATCCACCGGCGAAGCGCAGCACCACCTTTCTGCCGGAAGGCCGTCTCCAGCTTCTTGCCGTATTTCAGCGTCACGACCCGCCAGCCCATGCCGGCGAACAGCTTGTCGATCTGGCCGAACAGCCGGTCCCGGACCACGGCGTCCAGGCTCTGGCGGTTATAGTCGATCACCCACCAGACGTTCCGGACATCGTGCTTCCAGCCTTCCAGCAGCGCCTCGTAGACATTGCCCTCATCCAGTTCCGCGTCGCCGACAAGCGCGATCATCCGCCCCTTCGGCCAGTCCTTCTTCGCCCAGCCCTTCATCTGGACATAGTCCTGCGTAAGCGCGGCGAAGCTGGTCATCGCGGCGCCGAGGCCGACGGAGCCGGTGGAGAAATCCACATCGTCGGAATCCTTGGTCCGCGACGGGTAGGATTGCGCGCCGCCCAACCCGCGGAACCGCTCCAGCTTCTCCCGCGTCTGATTGCCCAGCAGATACTGGATCGCGTGGAAGATGGGGCTGGCGTGCGGCTTCACCGCCACCCGGTCCTCCGGCCGAAGCACGTCGAAATAGAGCGCCGTCATCAGCGTGGCGAGGGAGGCGGAGGAGGCCTGGTGTCCGCCCACCTTCAAACCGTCACGATTGGGCCTGATATGATTGGCGTTATGGATGGTCCAGGCGGCAAGCCAGAGAACCTTGCGCTGAAGCGCGTCGAGCAGGCGCAGCTTTTCCCGGAGGACGGTGTCGGCCGTGTCTGTCCGGCGGGCGGCGCTGCGGGTCATCTGCTCGTCTCCTTGTCTCGGGCGACCGGACATTAGCACGCCATCCGCCCGCCGATGAAAGCCGAACCGACATCCGTCGCGACCGATGCGCTGGAGGAAAAGCGCCGTACCTTCGTGCGCCACCGGACGCTCGCAACCGGCCTGCTGCTGCTGGCGGCGGCGATCTTCGCCGCGACCTGGATCGCGCCTGATCCCGGCGTCTGGATTCAACTGATCCGCGCCGGCAGCGAGGCGGCGATGGTCGGCGGGCTGGCGGACTGGTTCGCGGTGACCGCTCTGTTCCGCCGGCCGCTCGGCCTGCCGATCCCGCACACAGCTCTCGTCCCCCGCAACAAGGACAGGATCGGCGCCGGGCTGGGCGCATTCGTGGAACGGAACTTCCTGGACCCGTCGCTGGTGGGTGCAAGGCTGCGCCTCCTCGATCCGGGAGCGATGATCGCCCGATGGCTGAGCCGCCGGGAGAACGCCGACGCGGTGGCGGAGCGGATCGTCGCGGCCGTGCCGGTGGTGATGGAGACGATAGACGATCGCACGGTGCGGGACTTCCTGCGCCGCGCGCTCGAACGCCAGATCGACAAGGTCGACCTGGCGCCGCTCCTGTCCCGCCTGCTGGCCCTGCTGACCGAAGGCGGCCACCATCAGGCGGTCTTCGACCAGGCGATCCGGATCGCGCGGCGCCTGCTGCTGGAGAATGAGGACCGGATCTATGAGATGGTCGGGGAGCGAAGCCGCTGGTGGGTGCCCACGACCGTCGATCGAAGGGTCGCCGAGGCGCTGGTCGCCGGGGCGATCGATCTTCTGGGCGATCTGGCCCAACCCGACCATCCGGCGCGCGCCCGGTTCGAACGGGCGGTGGTCGATCTAACCGACCGGCTGGCCCGGTCCCCCGACGCCCAGGCGAAGGTGGCGGCGATCAAGGCGGAACTGCTGCGCAACCCGGCGGTGGAGGACTATATGCTGTCGCTATGGTCGGGTCTGAGGGCGCGCATCGTCGGCGGGGCGGCGGCGGAAAGCTCTACGATCCGCGGCGCGCTGGCCGGCGGCCTGCAATCGCTTGGCGGCGCGCTTCTGGCGGATGACGGCATGCGCGGCCGGCTCAATCGCCGGATCGAGAAGGCGGTGCTGGGGCTGGTCGTCCCCTTTCGGGCGGAGATCGGGGCCTTCATCGCCGATGTCGTGCGCCGCTGGGACGCGCGCACCCTGACGGAGAGGCTGGAGGTGGAGGTCGGGCGCGATCTCCAGTTCATCCGGGTCAACGGCACCATCGTCGGTGCGCTGGTCGGCTGCGCCCTCTTCGGCATCTCCCGGCTGCTGGGACATTGAGCCGCGATCCCTGCTGGGGCGGCGCATTGCGTGACGGGACCGACAAGGGTAAATAGGCGGCTTCCGTCCACGCGTGCTCGCGCCCGCCATGGCGGACGGCAGCTTTTTGAACTTGTTCGGCGGAAACCGATTTCCATGCGTCCCATTCGCTTCGTACCCCAGAATACCCGCTTCGATTTCGTGCGCTGGCGTCTGGTCGCCTTCGTCTTCACCGCGATCATCCTGCTGGCGTCGATCGGGGGGCTGGTCTTCAAGGGGCTCAATCTGGGCATCGATTTCGAAGGCGGATTGCTGATGGAGGTCCGCAGCGAGGAGACGGTGGACATCGGCGAGGTCCGCTCGCAACTCGGCGCGCTCGGTCTCGAGGGCATCAACCTCCAGGAGTTCGGCAACAATCGTGACCTGCTGATCCGCGTCCAGCTTCCGGAGGAAGGCGGCGAGGAAGCCCAGCAGGCGGTGGTCGACCAGATCAGAACGACGCTGGGCGAAGGCTACGACTACAGGCGCGTGGAATTCGTCGGGCCGACGGTCGGTGCGGAATTGCTGCGCGACGGCATCCTGGCGACCGGTCTTGCGGTGCTCGCCATCGCCGCCTATGTCGCGTTCCGCTTCGAATGGCAGTTCGGCGTTTCAGCCCTGGTCGCGACCTTCCACGACGTGTTCACGGCGATGGGCCTGTTCGCAGTGCTGGGGCTGGAATTCGACATGACGGCGATCGCCGCGCTGCTGACCCTTGCCGGCTATTCGATCAATGACACGGTCGTCGTCTTCGACCGGATCCGCGAAAGCCTGCGGAAGCAGAAGAAGGCGGACCTGAAGACACTCATCAACGCCAGCCTCAACGAAACCCTGTCGCGCACGATCCTGACGGGCGGAACGACGCTGGTGGCCGTACTTTCGCTGCTGTTCTTCGGTGGCCCGACTCTATTTAACTTTAGTCTGGCGCTCGCCTGGGGCATTGTTATCGGGACTTTCTCGTCGATCTTCGTCGCCGCCGCGTTGCTGCTCTACATGCCGCCGGTGGGCGGGCGGGCGACGGGCCTGGAAACAGACGATGCCGGCCCCGCGCCGGCGACTGTGAAGGAGTAGCGCACCATGGGCAGTTTCAGCCTGATGCATTGGGTGGTCGTTCTGGCGGTGGTCGTCCTGGTCTTCGGCGCCGGCCGCATCCCCCGGGTGATGGGCGACATGGCCAAGGGAATCCGGTCATTCCAGTCCGGCATGAAGGCCGAACCTGAAGAAGAGAAGGCGAACCCGCCGGCGCGTTCCGATACCGCCGCCTGATCGGGCGCCTGATCGCTGTGCGATGGAGGGCCGGACGCGTACCGGCCCTCAACATCGGCCTTAGTATTTCTGCTTGTCCCGTTCGCGGTCCTTCGCCTTGCCGACGGCGGAGTGAACCTTCCCGGTCGCCTTATCGAGTTTACCCTCGGCTTCCAGCCGCTTGTTGCCGACGGCCTTTCCGGCCGCCTCCTTGACGCCGCCCTTGGCCTGCTTGCCCGCGCCTTCGGTTCGGTTCTTGTCCATCGTCCTTGCGTCCTCTTCTGGAGAGATGCGTTTACGAGAATTCCTGAACGGACGGCGCTGCCGCCGCGTTCCCAAAGGCGCTTCGCTTCATTGACATCTCTTCGCCCGGCGGACTGCAATGCCGTCCGATGAGAGATCGAGTCGCAGAGGAGACGCCGGGTGAGCAGGAAGGTGCGGGTGCTGGTCGTGGGGCTGGGGCATATGGGGCTGTCCCATGCCAAGGCCTATGCGAAGCTGGATGGGTTCCAGGTGGTGGGCCTCTGCGCCCGGACACCGCGTGGACGGGACGAGTTGCCGCCCGCGCTTGCCGATATCCCGCAATATGACGATTACGCCACGGCGCTGGCCGCGCTGAAGCCCGACGCCGTGTCGATCAACACCTGGTCGGACACCCATGCCGACTATGCCGTCGCCGCCTTCGCCGCCGGGGCGCATGTGTTCGTCGAGAAGCCGTTGGCGGAAACGGCTGCCGACGCCGAACGCGTGGTCGCCGCCGCCAACGCCGCCGGACGCAAGCTGGTCGTTGGCTACATCCTGCGCCACCACCCGTCCTGGACCAAGCTGGTGGAACTGGCGCGGGGACTCGGCAAGCCGCTGGCGATGCGGATGAACCTGAACCAGCAATCGATCGGTGAGGCGTGGGCCTGGCACAAGGACCTGATGAAGACCCTGTCGCCGATCGTCGATTGCGGGGTCCACTATGTCGACATCATGTGCCTGATGACCGGCGCGAAGCCGGTCCGCGTCCATGGCGTCGGCGTCCGGCTGTCCGATGAGATCGCGCCGGAGATGTATAATTACGGCCAGCTTCAGGTCACGTTCGACGACGGCTCCGTCGGCTGGTACGAGGCCGGCTGGGGCCCGATGATGAGCGAGGTCGCGTTCTTCGTGAAGGACGTCATCGGGCCGAAGGGCGCCGTCAGCATCACCATGGCGGAGGAAGGTGCTGCGACCGGAGAAGGGGCGGGGGAGACCGCCTCGTCGGACATGAACACCCATACGAAGACCAGCGCCATCCGGCTGCACCATTCGGCCCTGAAGCCGGACGGGACGCTGGCGAAGCCCGACGAAGTGCTGACCATGGCCGACGAACCCGACCATGACGCCCTGTGCGAGCGGGAGCAGGCCTTCTTCCTGGACGCGATCCTGAACGACCGCGACCTCTCCGGCCACATGGAGGATGCGGTCAACAGCCTGAAGATCGTTCTGGCCGCGGACGAGAGCATCCGGTCGGGCAAGGTGGTGGAGGTTTAGGCTATTTCACCGCGCCGCTGGTCAGGCCGCGGATGAGCTGGCGGGAGAAGATCAGGTAGAGCGCGAGGATCGGGACCATCGCCAGCGTCAGCGAGGCTAGAACTGCGTTCCAGTCGGTCACGTACTGGCCGATGAACTGCTGGACGCCCAGCGTAATCGTCCGCGTGTCCTCGCCTGGCGCCAGGATCAGCGGGAACCAGAGGTCGTTCCAGATCGGGATCATGGTGAAGACCGCGACCGTCGCCATGATCGGCCGGGTCAGCGGCAGGACGATCCGGCGGAAGATCTTGTATTCGCTGACGCCGTCGCAGCGTGCGGCGTCCTTCAACTCCCTCGGGATCTGCCGCATGAATTCCGACAACAGGAACACCGCCAGCGGCAAGCCCTGGGCGGTATAGACCAGGATCAGCGACCACAGCGTGTTGACGATCCCCAGATCGACCGACAGCCGCAGGATGGAGATCGTGCCCAGCCGGATCGGTATCATGATGCCTAGCGCCAGGTAGATCGCCAGGAAGGTGTTGCCGGGGAACTCGTATTCCGACAGCGCCCAGGCCGCCATGGCCCCGCAGATCAGCACCAGGAACAGGGCCGCCAGAGTGACGATCATGCTGTTGGCGAAATAGATCTCGAACTCCGACCGCCGGATGACCGTGACGAAGCCTTCCAGGCTGAAGGTCGAAGGCGTCGGCAGGGCCAGAGGATCGCCGAAGATCGCCCGCCGGCTCTTCACGGAGTTGATCAGGATAACGATGATCGGGAAGAGCGCGATCACGGTATAGGCGATCAGCACCCCGTGGATCGCCAGCGCGCTGCGCCGTTTTTCGGTGGGACGCGCCATGGCTATAGCTCGTAGCGCTGGATGCGCCGCTGGATGATGAAGAAATAGATCATCACGCCCGTCAGGATGATGAGGAACATCAGGGTCGCGACCGCCGCGCCCATGGTCGGGTCGCCGAGTTGAAGCTGGAAGCCGAAGAAGGTGCGGTAGAACAGCGTGCCCATGATGTCGGTCGCGAAGTCCGGTCCGGCCAGCGCGCCCTTGACCGCGTAGATCAGATCGAAGGCGTTGAAGTTGCCGACATAGGTCAGGATCGAGACCGCGCCTACGGTCGGCAGGATGAGCGGCAGCTTGATCCGCCAGAAGATGGTCATCTGGCTGGCGCCGTCGACCGTGGCCGCGTCGACCAGATCGTCCGGAATGTTCAGCAGCGCGGCATAGATCAGCATCATCGGGATGCCGATGAACTGCCAGACGGAGATCAGCGCCAGCGTGATCAGCGCGGAGCTTTCCTCCCCCAGCCAGGGCCCGAAGAGCGCCCCCAGCCCGATCGCGTCCAGCATGCTTTCCGAGACGCCCCAGAGAGGGCTCAGGATCAGTTGCCAGACGAAGCCGACGATGACGACCGACAGCATGGTCGGCATGAACATCAGCGTCCGGTAGCCATGGCGGAAGCGCAGGCGCGGCACGCTCAAGAGCGCCGCCAGCAGGATGCCCACCGGGTTCTGCACCGCCATGTGGATCAGGAAGAAGACGACGTTGTTGCTCAGCGCGTTCCAGAAGGATTCCGACCAGCGCGGGTCGGTCAGCAGCGTCACGTAGTTGGCGAGGCCGGCGAAGATTTCCTCCCCGCCCTCGGTCCCGGTAAAGAGGCTGAGCCGCATGCTGTCGGCCAGCGGATAGATCGAGAAGACCGTGTAGATCAGCGTCGCCGGGGCGAGGAATACCAGGATATGGAACGGGAACGGCTTCCGCCGTCGGGATGACGCCATGCCGGCTGCTTTCGTTTCGTGGACCGGGTTGGAAACTCCCCCTCACCCAACCCTCTCCCACAAGGGGAGAGGGCTAACAACTTCACCCTCTCCCCTTGTGGGAGAGGGAGGGACCCGCGAAGCGGGAGGGTGAGGGGACCGTCGCTTACTCAGCCGGCGTGTACCAGCTATCCAGGCCGGTCTGGATCTGCTCGGCGGCCTCTTCGGGCGTCAGGGTGCCGTTGATGACCTGGGCGCTGACGTTCCACAGCTCGTTCTCCAGGTTCGGCTCTCCACGGGAGAGGATCTGATAGGAGTTGCGGATGGTCGATTCGCACTCGCCGCGCCAGCTCTGGAATTCGGCGGCCAGCGGATCTTCCAGCGTCACCTCATGGTTGGACAGCGAGAAGAAGCCCGGCAGCGCGTTGGCGTAGAGCGACGCGAACTCCGCCGTCGTCATCCATTCCAGGAAGGCCTTGGCGGCTTCCGGGTTGTCGGTGGCGGTGTTCATGCCCATCGCGATGTCGGTATGGTCGCTGATGTAGCAGGCATCGCCTTCCTCCGGAACCGGCGGCGGGAAGGCTCCCATCTCGAACAGCGCCTGCTCGTTGAAGACGGAGATGTCCCACGACCCGGCGGGGTAGACCGCCGCCCGGCCCAGCGTGAACAGGTTCTGCGAATCCGGATAGGTCTGGGCGGTATAGCCCTCGCCCAGATAGGGCGCCCATTCCGCCAGCGCCTGGAAGACGGCGACGTAGTTGGGGTCGGTGAACTTGTCTTCCCCGGCGATCAGCGCCAGCCGGCCTTCCTCGCCGCCCCAGTAGTTCGGGCCGATATTCTGGAAGCCCATGGTCGCGGCCTCCCATTGATCGGCGGTGCCCATGGCCATCGGGGTGTAGGTGCCGTCTTCCTTGACCTTGTCCAGGAGGGCATGGAATTCCGCGACCGTCGTCGGTTCCTCCAGCCCCAACTCCTCGAATATCTCCGTATTGTAGAGGAAGCCGTGGATCACCGAAGCCATCGGCACGCAGAAGATGTCCGACCCGTCGTCGGTCACCCAGGCGCTCTTCGCCACGTCGGAGAAATTCTCCATGCCGGGCAGATCGTTCAGCGACGCCAGATGACCCTGCTGGAACAGGGCGAGGGAGGCGTCGAACGGCCGGCAGGTGATCAGGTCCCCGGCGGTGCCGGCCTGCAGCTTGGCATTGAGCGCGGCGTTGTATTCCGCCGGCGCGGAGGGCGAGAAGGTGACTTCGACATCGGGATAATGTTCGTTGAACGCCGGGATGATGACGTCTTCCCAGATCGCCAGATCGTCGTTCCGCCAGCTCTCGATCACCAGTTCGCCCGATTGCGCCGAAGCGGTCGCCGGGATGGCGAGCGCCAGGGCGACGAGCGATGCGCCGCGGAGCCAGCCGCTAAGTTTCCTGGATTGGAACCCCCTGTTCGCCATTGCTTGTTATGGTCGCCGGACGTCATGCAAAGGGGCGGTCCGGCATTATTCGACGAGGGATCGTGCGGCGCTCCCAAAAGCAATGTCAAGCAACCCGCCGGCCCGCGGCAGCGGCGCAATGGCCTATTTAACGGGGAATTTCAATCTATGGTCGCGTCGCTATAGTTGCGCGCTCATGTCGAGCGCAACTGCGCCCGTGTCGCTGCTCGCACTGGTCATGAGGTGGTATTGTCCGGAAGGGCGCCGATAAAAAATCCGGGCATGACGGCGGCCACCGTCACGCCCGGTTGGGAAGGTCAAGTGGGATGGTTGGCGGCGCAAGCGCCATCCAGGAACGCTCGGGGAGCGGAGGAGAGTTCGGCGACCACGTCACCGGAGTCCAGGACCTCCGATGAGGCTTTGTGGATGCCGGCGACCTCCACGACCGCGTAGTGCGGCCAGGATGGCTGCCGCAACATATCGGTCACCTCTTCAAGAACCCGGCGGGTCGCCGTCTGCCCGGTCTCGCTTGTCCGGACGAGCAGAAGCACCGCGGAGCCATCGGCCCGCCAGTCCATCGTGAAGGCCGCGCCGAAGCGCTCTTCGATCAGGGTCCGCGCCGACGGGGTCGCGACCGCCGAAACGCCATGGACCCTGAGACGGAACAGGGACACCTGAAGATTGGCGCAGCCCAGCAGGCGAAGCGTCCAGTCCAGGGAACCGGCGCGCAACGCATCCGGCACGTCCGAGGCAGGACAGCCGACCGATGCCGAGGAGGCGATATTCAGGGACATGCCGTTGGCTCCGTCTCAACAGCCAGAGGGTTCACCGAAGAACCCTCACGGCACGAAAAAAGCATAGCCAACTTATTGAAATTGCTGGTGTGTCAAAGCTGTGATGGGTTAACGAAAATTAACTATCAGGGGCCCATCTTTAGCGCGCCAGCGGCAGGGCGACCCGCACCACCAGTCCGCGATCGGCATGGTTCAGCGCGGCCACGTCGCCGCCCAGCGCCAGCACGTTCTGCCGGACGATCCAGAGCCCTATGCCGAAATGCGTCTCCTCGCTGGGCAGGGGCGCGTTGACCGCCATCACCATCGCCGGCCGGTCGCTGTAGTACCGCTCGAAGATGCGGGCCAGCTTCTCCGGCGCGACGCCGGGGCCGTGGTCGCGGATGGTCAGCTCCGCCTTGTCCCGCAGCTTGCGCAGGCGAATTTCGATCGAGCCGCCGGGGAGGGAGAAGGAAGCCGCGTTGTCGAGGATGTTCTCCACGATCGTCTCGATCATGTCCTCCGTCGCACGGACCTTCAGGTTCGGCTCCAGCTCCGCATCGAAATGGATGTTGCGGGTGGAATGGACGGCCGTCGCGCCCTTGACCATCCGGGTCATCAGCTTGCTCAAATCCAGCTCGTGCATGGTCGGGTCGACAAGGTCGGCCGTCGCCTCGTCCATGCGCCGCGCGCCGGACACCAGAGTGTCCAGCTTGTGGACCGACAGCTCGATCATCTCGATCGACAGCCGGCCGCGCCGTTCTTCCCCGATCAGCCGCTTCAGCGGCTCGACCGACTGGCGGATGACGCCGATCGGGGTCTTGAAGGCGTGGGCGTTGTCCTCCGCCGCCTGGCGGATATCCTCCGCCGACCGCCGCAGCCGGTCGACCAGCCGGTCGAAATCCTGTGCCACGCTGTCCAGTTCCGGCAGCCGGTTCTGCGCGGCGAAGCGCACGGTGCCGTCATCATTGACGCCGATCTTCCGCGCCAGCCGGCCGAACCGGCGCAGGTTGCGCCAGATGTCGACGAACATCGCCAGCGCCAGCATCGCCATCGCGACATAGATCAGCGCCGCGGCCTTGATCTCCGGCGTCTGCCAGTATTCCTGACCCAGCGACGTGCCCAGCAGGGCGTCGGTGGCCTGGGAGGTGACGACCGCCCAGCAGCCGAAGACGGTGTTGATCGGCGTGATCGAGGTGACGATCTCCCCGCCATCCTCCTGGCCGCCCAGACGCAGCGCCAGCGGCACCTCGCCCTCGCAGCTCATGGCCAGCCGGTCGAGGATGCCGCGGGCCATCAGCTCCTCCCGCTCCGCATCCATGAAGCCGATGCTGACCTGTGGCGCGGAGGCGACATAGAAGAACCCGCTGACCCCGCTCGCCCGGCTGGGCAGCAGCAGCAGCCGGATGCGCGTCCCGTCGTCCGCCAGCAGCGCCAGATCGTCGGAAAGGTCGGCCGGTATGCCGTTCGACGCGCTTTTCAGGCGCGGCCCCAGCGCGGCGGCAATCAACTGCCCCTGGCGCTGCGCGCTGTCCAGAAGCAGGGTCTGCTTGTCCTCGTCCGCCGCTTCGAACTGCTGATAGATCAGGATCGGCATGGCGACGAACACCACCACCAGCACGATCAGCCGAAGGGCGAGCGAGCGGAAGAAGCGGCCCAGGCCGCTGCCGCCTTGCGCGGGTATGTAGGGGCCGCCGTCAGTCATGCGGTTCCAACCACCGATAGCCGAAGCCGGGATAGTTCTCGACCTGCTCGAAATCCGGATCGATCGCCCGGAATTTCTGCCGGATGCGCTTGATGAAGGCGCGGACGTTGGAGCGGTAGCCGACATCGCCATAGCCCGCGATGAATCCAGCCCCGCGCGCCAGATCGTAGATCTCCCGGTAGGAGACGTCCCGGCCGGCGCGCGTCGCCAGCATGTTGATGATCTTGAACTCGGTCAGAGTCAGGTCGACGGGCTTGCCGCGCCACTGCGCCCGGCAATCCTCCTGGAGCAGGTCGAGGTCGCCGATCTTCAGCACCGGCGCGCCGCCCTGCGCGCCCGCCTGGGCCGACGCGCCGCCGGCGGCCGCCTTCCGGCCCTCGACGATAAGCTGCATCCGCTTCAGCAGGATCGACAGGCTGCGCGACTTCTCCACGAAATCGATCGCGCCGCCGGCCAGCGCCGCTTCCTCGTAGATCTGGTCCGACAGCACGGTCAGGAAGATGACCGGCACGTCCACGCCGCTTTCGCGCAGGCGGTGCAGGACCTTGATGCCGTCCACTTCGGGCATCCGCCAGTCCAGCAGCACGATATCGGCCGCGCCGCCGGAGGCGAAATAGTCCAGGCCCTTCTGGCCGCGGTCGAACGTCAGGACGTCGAAGCCTTCGTCCGACAGGTTTAGGCCGAGCGCCTCCCGGAACAGGTCGTCGTCGTCGATCAGGACGACGCGGCCGGCATTACCCCCGTTCGGGGTCGGTTTGGGCGGTGAAATCGGCAAGACATTGTTGCTCAGACTGTGCGGCATCACCATCACCGGTTACCTCGTAGGAGAGCACCCGCATCTGGCGGGTGGCGACCTCCATGAAGAAGAAAACCTGGACCGTGCAACCCTGCGCACCGTCACCATACTGCCACCGGATTCCCGGTGGGGCCTCCAGGATCTGCGTGGGGTCGCCGTAGCGAGCCCGCATCTCCTCCTCGTTCAGGCCGATCAGCGCCGAGGCCGGCCGGCTGGGCTGCAGGGCCAGTTCGCCTGTAGCCGCCGCCTCATCCTCCGGCGGCAGCGCGGCGACCTCCAGCGTGGAGCCCTCTGGCCGGTCGGCCGGTTTACCATCCGGTTTGGGCGGAAGCCCACCCAGTTCGCCGGCCAGCCTTACCTGGGCCATGTCGACCGCCGGCGGCTGCACGCGCTTGGTGACGCATGCCGCCAGCAAGGCGAGCGAGGCGCAAGCCACGATGACGACCTTGACCGGTGCATTGGTCCTGGCGGACCGGACGGACTGCTTGGCCTGGAAGGGCCGGACGGACGGACCGCAGATCATAGAACGAGTGCCCCGGGGGTGCGTTGTGTCAGGGTCGCGCGGATATGGTTAACTTACAATTAAGAACCGCCGGGTCGGGACCGGCTTTCGACAGAAAAGTGAGAAAAGAGGGTCGGCCTGTCCCGTGGCATGGCGGTTCCTTTCACAACGAAGGAGGCGGCGCCGGGTTCCAGCGCCGTTTCCGTTGACGGATGGGGCTTAACCGGTCCTTAACATAGGATCGTCTAAGGCCAAGAAACGCCTGAACGTGGCTTTTGTGCGACCTTTTCTCCAAGGCGAGGGCATCGCTCGCAGCATGACCGCATCTATCGGAATGCCCTGGAAGACCCGTTTGAAGGCCTGGTGGGAAGGTTACGACCTTTCCGGCCTGGGGCGGCGCGGCGGCGATGACGGCCTGGATGAGCCCGGCCCCTCCGACGGCCCCCATTCCGACTATTGGTCGGCGACCCGGATAGAGATCGTGGAGATGGTCTGGGGCAAGGGTTTCCACACGCCCGGCGGCGACGACTGGATCCCGACGCTGATCAAGCCCTTCGGCCTGGATGAGAGTATGAGTGTGCTCGACCTCGGCGCCGGGCTGGGCGGCGCGTCGCGGCATATGGCGCTGACCACGGGCGCATGGATCACGGGGCTGGAGGCCGATCCCGTGCTGGCCCATGCCGGCATGCACCGCTCGACGGCGGCGGGGCTGGAGAAGCGGGCGCCGATCGGCCTCTTCGATCCCGAGGATCCAGAGTTCGACAAGCGTTACGACGCCGTCTTCTCGAAGGAACTGATGTTCACGATCGGCGACAAGCGCCGCATGATCGACCATGTGCTGAAGGCGCTGAAGCCGCGTGCGCATTTCCTGTTCACCGATTATGTCCTGGCCGACGGCGCCGCCAAGGGGCCGGCGGTGACAAGCTGGCTGAAGGGGGAGGCCCCGCCGGCCCATCCGGCGACCGTGTCCCAGACGAAGAAGCTGCTGGAAAGCGCCCTGTTCGACATCCGCATCGCGGAGGACGTGACCGATGCTTACCGGCACCGTATCGTCACCGCCTGGGAGAAGCTGTCGGAGATCATCGCCCAGCGGGGCAAAGCCGACGACGAGACGCAGGCGCTTATCCTCGCCGAAGCCGAATCCTGGTTCCGCCGCGTCGCCGCCTTCGACGCCGGCGCGCTCCGGGTCTATCGTTTCTACGCGTTGGCGCCTTAGGCTCACGGAAGCCCGTTTTCCCGCGCTTGACAGCGTCTGGCTCCCTAGTTACGTTGCCGCCGCTTTTTGATCCGGCCTCGACACCCGTTCGGGGCCGTCTTTGATGGATGGGTGTCATGAAGGTCGTCAACTCGCTCAAGAGCCTGAAGAACCGGCATCGCGCGTGCCGCGTCGTCCGGCGCAAGGGCCGCGTCTACGTCATCAACAAGGAGAACCCGCGGTTCAAGGTCCGCCAGGGCTGATCCGCCGCGCGGGATTCGCTCCCGCGTCTTCTCAGTGATGACCGTCGAACCGCGCCTTCCGGCGCGGTTTTTCGTTTCCGGGCTATGTCCGGAATCTTCATTTTTCCTCGACAGGGGCGGGCTCTTCGATAGAGTGGTAATACCACTTTGCGAGGGTTGGAGAGACGTCCGATGAAGATGCCGACGCCCGACGCCGCCGTGATCGTGCGGCGGCAGGAGATCGTCCAGGCATTGCGCGCCATCGTGCCCGGAGAGGGCGTGATCGTCGACGAGGCGGAGATGCGCGCCTATGAGAGCGACGGGCTGACCGCCTATCGCCAGATGCCCTTCATCGTCGTGCTGCCCTCGACGACGGAGCAGGTTTCCGCAATCCTCCGCTATTGCAGTGAGAACGGCGTTCGGGTCGTGCCGCGCGGGGCCGGCACCTCCCTGTCCGGCGGCGCGCTGCCGCTGGCCGACGCCGTGCTGCTGGGGCTCGGGAAATTCAACCGCGTGCTGGAGGTCGATTACGCCAACCGCTGCGCGCGTGTGCAGCCGGGTGTCACCAATCTGGGCATTACGGACGCGGTGGCGGCCGAGGGCTTCTATTACGCGCCCGACCCGTCCAGCCAGATCGCCTGTTCGATCGGCGGCAATGTCGCGGAGAATTCCGGCGGCGTGCATTGCCTGAAATACGGGCTGACGACCAACAATCTGCTGGGCGTCGAGATGGTGCTGGTCAATGGCGACGTGATCCGGCTGGGCGGCAAGCATCTGGATTCCGAAGGCTACGACCTTCTGGGCGTGATGACGGGATCGGAAGGGCTGCTGGGCGTGGTGACCGAGGTGACGGTGCGCATCCTGAAACGCCCGGCCACGCAGCGGGCCCTGCTGCTGGGCTTCCCGACCAGCGAGGATGGCGGGGAATGCGTCGCCCGGATCATCGGGGCCGGCATCATCCCCGGCGGGCTGGAGATGATGGACCGCCCCGCGATCCACGCGGCGGAAGCCTTCGTCAGGGCGGGCTACCCGCTGGACGTCGAATCGCTGCTGATCTGCGAACTGGACGGGCCGGAGGCGGAGGTCGATCATCTGATCGCGGAGGTCGAGACGATCGCCCGGTCCTGCGGCGCCGTCTCCATCCGCGTCAGCGAGAGCGAGGAGGAGCGGCTGAGCTTCTGGGCAGGCCGGAAGGCGGCCTTCCCGGCGGTCGGCCGGATCAGCCCGGATTATTACTGCATGGATGGCACCATCCCGCGGAAGCAGCTTCCCCATGTGCTGCGGCGGATGGCGGAGCTTTCGGGGAAATACGGGCTGCGCGTCGCCAACGTCTTCCATGCCGGCGACGGCAATCTCCACCCGCTGATCCTCTACGACGCCAACCAGCCGGGAGAGCTGGAGGCCGCCGAAGCGTTCGGCGCGGACATCCTCCGGCTGTGTGTGGAGGTCGGCGGCGTGCTGACCGGCGAACATGGCGTGGGCGTTGAGAAGCGCGACCTGATGGAAGTCCAGTTCGAAAAAGCCGACCTGGACCAGCAGCAGCGCCTGAAATGCGCCTTCGATCCGGAAGGGCTGCTCAACCCCGGCAAGGTCTTCCCGACCTTGCATCGCTGCGCGGAACTGGGGCGGATGCATGTCCATAAGGGCCGGACCGCCTTTCCCGACATTCCGAGATTCTAAGGATGAAAGCCGCGCCGTCACGGGAGGTCGAAATCCTGCATCCCGACAATGAGGCCCAGGTGCTGGACGCCGTGCGCTGGGCGGCGGCGGAAGAGGTGCGGCTGGAGCTGCGGTCGGGCGGGACCAAGCGCGCGCTCGGCAGGCCTGTCCGGGCGGACCGGACGCTCGACCTGTCGGGCCTGTCGGGGATCGCCCTGCATGAGCCGGAGGAGCTGGTCATGTCCTGCGGCCCCGGCACGAGCCTGGCGGAGGTGGCGGCGGCGCTTTCCGCCAGCCGGCAGCAACTGGCGTTCGAGCCGCCCGACCTGGGGCCCCTGCTGGGTGCGCCGGCGGGCGAGGCGACGCTGGGCGGGGTCTTCTCCTGCAACCTGTCGGGACCGCGCCGGATCAAGGCGGGCGCGGCGCGCGACCATCTTCTGGGTCTGTCGGCGGTCAGCGGACGCGGCGAGGCGTTCAAGGCGGGCGGCCGGGTCGTCAAGAACGTCACCGGATACGATGTCTGCAAGCTGATGACCGGCGCCTACGGGACGCTGGGCGCGCTGACGGGGCTGACCTTCAAGGTGCTGCCCGCGCCGGAGGAAACCCGGACAGTGGTCGTCCGGGGGCTGGAGGACGAAGCGGCGGTCGAGGCCATGGGCCTGGCCTTGCGGAGCCCCCACGACGTTTCGGGCGCGGCGCACCTGCCGGCGGCGCTGGGCGGGGAAGCGCGGACGGCGATCCGGTTGGAAGGATTCGGGCCATCCGTCGCCTACCGGTCGGGGAAGCTAACGGAGGCGCTGTCGGCGTTCGGAGAGATGGATTTCCTGGATGACGAGGTTTCGGCCGATTTCTGGCGGGGAGTGCGGGACGTCCGGCCCTTCGTCGGCGACGACCGCATCGTCTGGAAGCTTTCCGTGCCGCCGGCGCAGGGCGCGGCGGTGGCGGCCGCGATCGGAGCTGCGCATTTCTTCGACTGGGGCGGCGGGCTGATCTGGGTCGCCCTGCCGCCGGAGGAGATAGACGGCGCGGCGCGGGTGCGGGCGGCGGTCGATGCTTCGGGCGGCCATGCGACGCTGGTGCGCGCGCCGGATTCGGTGCGTGGGGCGACCGATGTCTTCCATCCGCAGCCGGCGGCGCTGGCGGCGCTGACGGCGCGGATCAAGGACAGCTTCGATCCCAAGAGGATCCTCAATCCCGGCCGAATGTATCCCGGAATCTGAGGGAAGAACGCAGGATGCAGACCCATTTCAGCCTCGCCCAACTGGCCGACCCGGCGGTCGCGGAATCGGAGAAGATTCTTCGGGCCTGCGTCCATTGCGGCTTCTGCACCGCGACCTGCCCGACCTATGTGCTGCTGGGGGACGAACTGGACAGCCCGCGCGGCCGCATCTACCTGATCAAGGAGATGCTGGAGGGCGGCGGGCCGGCGACCGCGCCGGTGGTGAAGCATGTCGACCGATGTCTCTCCTGCCTCTCCTGCATGACGACCTGCCCGTCCGGCGTGCATTACATGCATCTGGTCGATCATGCGCGGGCGCATATCGAACGCACCTACGAACGACCGCCCGCCGACCGCGCCGTAAGGGCGCTGCTGGCCTTCCTGCTGCCCTATCCCGCGCGGTTCAGGCTGGCGGTGATCGGGGCCGGGCTCGTCCGGCCGCTGGCGCGGTTCCTGCCGAAGGCGCTGCGCCCAATGGTGGCGCTCGCCCCCCGGAAGATCCCGCCGCCCAGCGCAGTCGACCGGCCGGGGATATTTCCGGCGGAGGGGTCGAGGCGGGCGCGGGTTGCGCTGCTGAATGGCTGCGCGCAGCAGGTGCTGGATACCGATATCAACGAGGCGACGATCCGCCTGCTGACCCGCCACGGCGTCGAGGTGGTGGTCGCGAAGGGGGCCGGCTGCTGCGGCGCGCTGACCCACCATATGGGCAAGGAGGATGCGGCCTTAGCGTCCGCCAGGGCCAATATCGATGCCTGGAGCCGGGAAGCGGAAGGGCTGGACGCCATCATCGTCAACACGTCCGGCTGCGGGACCACCGTGAAGGATTACGGCTTCATGTTCCGGGACGATCCGGAATGGGCGGGCAGAGCGGCTGCGGCATCGGCGTTGGCAAGGGACGTGACGGAGTTCATGGCGGCGCTCGGGCTGGAACGGCCGGCCGCGCCCGAAGGTCTGAACGTGGCCTATCATTCCGCCTGCTCCCTCCAGCACGGGCAGCAGGTGAGGGCGGAGCCGAAGGCGTTGCTGGCAGCGGCGGGGTTCGCGGTGTGCGACGTTCCCGAAGCCCATCTCTGCTGCGGGTCGGCCGGCACCTATAACCTTCTCCAGCCCGCCATCGCGACGGAATTGCGGGACCGGAAGGTGCGCAACATCGAAAGCACGGGACCCGACGTTATCGCCGCCGGCAATATCGGCTGCATGACCCAGATATCCTCCGGCACGGATATTCCGGTGGTCCATACCGTGGAATTGCTGGACTGGGCGACCGGCGGGCCGCGCCCGTCCGCGCTCCCGCTTCCGGCCGGGTGACCGCGGGGCTTGCCGGATGTTCCGTGCGCGCCATCTTCTGCTTATGGGCGCGCGGCTGATTCTTATCGTGTCGATCCTCGTCCTGTGCTGGCTGCCGGCTCGGGCCGATCAGACCGATCCGCGGCTGGACGACCTCTTCACCCGTCTCTTCCTGGCCGAATCGCCGGCCGACGCGGCGTTCATCGAGACGGTGATCTGGAACATCTGGTTCCGCTATGACGGCGACAATGACGATATCCGCCGGCTGATGAGCCAGGGCATGGCGGCGGCGCAGGAAGGGCTGCTGGAGGTCGCGGAGGACTCCTTCTCGCAAATCGTGGCGCAGGAGCCGGATTTCGCGGAAGGCTGGAATCAGCGCGCCACCATCCGCTACATGCGCGGCGACTATGCCGGATCGATCGCCGACATCCAGGCCGTTCTGGCGCTGGAGCCCAGGCATTTCGGCGCCCTGTCGGGCCTCGGCCTCTGCTATGTGGAACTGGGCGAGCTTGAGCGGGCGCTTGCGGCGTTCGAGGCGACGCTGGAAATCCACCCCCACGCGCCCGGCGCGGCCGCCAATGTCGCCCTGCTGAAAGAATTCCTCGCCGGCGACCCGATCTGATCCTCAGGCCCATCTGACTGTCAGGCTTCCACCCAGGCGATGCGCAGCACGTTGGTGTTGCCGGCCGTGCCGAAGGGGACACCCGCGGTGATGACCAGCCGCTGGCCTTCCAGGGCCAGCCCTTCCTTGAAGGCCAGTCGGCAGGCCTTCTTGACCATTTCCGAAAAGGTCGAGACGTCGGAGGTCTGGATCGGGTGGACGCCCCAGCAGAGCGCCATCCGCCGCGCCGTTGCAGGGTTGGCGGTGAGGCAGAGGATCGGCGCGTCGGGCCGTTCCCGCGCCGCGCGCAGCGTCGTCGATCCGGAGGTCGTGTAGGTGACGATGGCGGCAGCCTTGATCGTGGTCGCGACCTGGCGGGCGGCGGCGGTGATCGCGTCGGCGGCCGTGCTTTCCGGCGCAAGCTGGACCGCGTCGATCAGCGAGCGGTAGAGCGGGTCCTGCTCCGACCGGGTGGCGATGCGGCTCATCATCGTCACCGCCTCCACCGGATACTCGCCGGACGCCGTTTCCGCCGACAGCATCACCGCGTCCGCCCCGTCATAGACGGCGGTCGCCACGTCGGACGCTTCCGCGCGCGTCGGGGTGGGAGAGGAGATCATGCTTTCCAGCATCTGGGTCGCGACGATCACCGGCTTGCCGGCCTGGCGGCAGCGGCGGACCATCTGCTTCTGGAGGCCGGGAACGTCCTCCGTCGGCATCTCCACACCCAGATCGCCGCGCGCGACCATCAGCGCGTCGGTCAGTTCCACCAGCTCGCGCAGATGCTCGATCGCGGACGGCTTCTCCATCTTCACGATCAGTTGCGCGCGTCCGGCGATCAGCTTGCGCGCCTCGGCCACGTCCTCCGGCCGCTGGACGAAGGAGATGGCGATCCAGTCGACGCCCTTGTCCAGCGCGTAGTCCAAATCCTTCCTGTCCTTCGTCGTCAGCGGCGACAGGCGCAGCAGCGCGTTGGGGACGTTCAGCCCCTTGCGCTCGCTGAGCCTGCTGCCTGCTTCGACCATCGCTTCGGCAAACCCCTTGCCCGCCTTGGTAACGCGCATCCGGACCTTGCCGTCGTCCAGCAGCAGCACCGTTTCGGGCTGCAACGCCTCCATCACCTCCGGATGGGGCAGGTGAACGCGCGTCTCGTCGCCCGGCGTCGGATCGTCATCGAACCGGAAGGTCTGGCCGATCTTCAGCGTGACCGGCCCGTTGGCGAAGGTGCCGACGCGCAGCTTCGGTCCCTGGAGGTCGGCCATCACGGAGATCGGCCGCTGGTATTCTTCCTCCAGCGCCCGGATGATCTTCAGCCTCTCGCCGTGATCGTCCTGCGTTCCATGGCTGAAATTCAGCCGGAAGACGTCGGCTCCGGCCTCGAAGAGCCGCCGGATCATCTCCTCCGACCCGCTGGCGGGGCCCAGGGTGGCGACGATCTTGATCTTTCGATCACGGGTGATCGGTATGCGTTTGGTCATGCGCGGGGACCGTGCCTCAGGGGGAGCGAGGAAGCACCAGGATGGCGCGGAAATCGTTGACGTTGGTCAGGGTCGGCCCGGTGGTCACCAGATCGCCCAGCGCCGCGAAGAAACCATATCCGTCATTCTGTTCCAAGCGGTCTTTGGCGATCAGCCCTTTTGTTGCGCCGCGGGAGAGGCTGTCGGGCCCGGTGATCGCGCCGGCATTGTCCTCCATGCCGTCGATCCCGTCGGTGTCGCCGGCCAGCGCCCAGACGCGGCCGTGGCCCTCCAGCGCGATCGCCAGCGACAGCAGGAATTCGACATTCCTGCCGCCTCGCCCGTCGCCGCGCACGGTCACCGTCGTCTCGCCGCCCGACAGCAGGGCGCAAGGGGCGGCGAAGGGCTGGTCGCGATCGGCGACCTGCCGCGCCAGGGCGGCCAGCACCAGGCCGACATCCCGCGATTCGCCCTCGATGCGGTCGCTGAGGATATGGGCTTCCACGCCCATCGATCCAGCAAGCGCCGCCGCCGCCTCCAGCGCGCTCTGCGGCGTGGCGATCATCCGGATCTCCGACTTGGCGAAGATCGGGTCGCCCGGCTTCGGCGTTTCCCGCTCCGCCCGGTCCAGATGGTCACGGACGGCAACCGGCAGATCGACGGCGTACTTCTTCAGGATCGTCCGCGCATCGGCGAAGCTGGTGGGATCCGGGACGGTGGGGCCTGAGGCGATGACGTCGGGATCATCGCCCGGCACGTCGGAGATCAGAAGCGTCACCATCCTCGCCGGCGCGGCGGCGGCGGCCAGCCATCCGCCCTTGATGGCGGAGAGGTGCTTGCGGACGCAGTTCATCTCGTCGATCGTCGCGCCCGATTTCAGCAGCGCCCGGTTGACCGCCTGCTTGTCCTCCAGCGAAAGGCCCGGCGATGGCAGGGGCATCAGCGACGATCCCCCGCCGGAGATGAGGCAGAGCACCAGATCGTCCTCTCCCGCGCCGTCGGCGAGGTCCAGGACCCGCTCCGCCGCGCGCAGCCCGGCTTCGTCGGGCACCGGATGGGACGCCTCCACGATCTCTATCCGCCGGCAGGGGACGGCATGGCCGTAGCGCGTGACGACCAGCCCCTCCAGATCGCCCGGCCAGTGATCCTCGACGGCTCGCGCCATGGCGGCCGAAGCCTTCCCGGCGCCGATGACGATGGTGCGGCCCTTCGGCGGCGGCGGCAGGTGCGGCGGGACCCGCGCCGACGGCAGCGCCGCGTCGATTGCGGCGGCGAACAGTTTTTCGAGCAGGGCTCTGGGATCGTCGATCATGAAGGGGCGGGGTCCGAACGGGTCAGGGTTTTCAAACGGGAAACGACAGCTTACAAAAAATGGAAATGAGTTCCACATCGCAAAAATCATCACGGAGCGAAACCGGCGCGGGGCAGGTGCAGTCGCTGACGCGCGGCCTTGCGCTCCTGGCGCGGCTGGCGGAGACGGAGCATGGCGCGACGCTGACGGAACTTGCCCAAGCGACAGGATTGGCGCCTTCCACCGCCCATCGCCTGCTGGGCAGCCTGGAGGCCCAGCGATTCGCCTGCCAGAACGCCGAAACCGGCCGCTGGTCGATCGGCGTCGCCGCCTTCTCGGTCGGGCAGGCCTTCGTCCGCGGACGCAATCATGTCGCGCTCGCCCGGCCGTTCATGCGCCGGCTGGTGGAGGAGGGGGGCGAGACGGCGAACATGGCGGTGGAGGACAGGGGGGAGGCGGTCTATCTGGCGCAGATCGAATGCGACCAGATGATGCGCGCCTTCGCCCGCGTCGGCGCGCGGGTGCCGATGCATGCGTCCGGGGTCGGCAAGGCGCTGCTGGCCGCGCTGCCGGAGGCGGAACGGACCGTCATCCTGCAAGCAAGGCCGCTTGACCGGCTGACGGGCCGGACGCGGGTGGAGCCCACAGCACTGCTGGCGGATTTGCGCGAGGCGCACTCACGGGGTTACGCCATCGACGATGAGGAACATGCCATTGGCCTGCGCTGCGTTGCGTCGACTGTCCTCGATGAGACGGGGCGGCCGCTGGCCGCCCTTTCGGTCTCCGGCCCGACGGCGCGGATGACCGACGACCGGATGCCCTCGCTCGGCCGGCTGGTCGCCGACGCCTGCGCCGCCCTGACGCGGGAGATCGGGGGTCGTCCACCCGCGTGAGTTCCGGCGTCGCAACGCATTGACGGCCCGTGCTTCTGGGGCTAGGTTGCGCGCCGCCCGGCCCGTCTGGCCGGAACCTGGTTCGCCGTAGTAGCTCAGCGGTAGAGCATCCGCTTCGTAAGCGGGTGGTCGGGGGTTCAAATCCCTCCTACGGCACCATTCCTCAAAAAATCCATTGATCGCACGTGTGCCGGAAACCTTTCCGGCGGATGAAAGATCGTTCATGAAGCGTTCTTTCAGCTTGGCGCGGACGGGATGCACCCTACCTATCAATGCGTAGGATGTGACTTCCTATTCCCCTCCCTTACCCCCGCCTTCCCGCCCCCATACCCCCGAAGGCGGGGGAATTTTTCTGAAAGCGGAGGCGAGTCACTGATCCGCCCAAATCGCACCTTGCGGGAGAAACGTTCTTTCTCCACACTCCATTCCGGATCGTTAATGATCCAAACTGCAGAAACTAAAACGCCCGTCCTCGGCAACGATGGACGGGCGCTTTTTAGGTTCATCATGGAATTACCCAGAGGGAATCCATGGGCCGTCGCCTCACCGGCGGCGAAGAATCGGGCGCGGTCCCGTCATTTTCGACGCCGCATGGATGCTGCAACAAGTCCAGCATGACATTGTTTTTGTTGGTCATTCCGGACTTGATCCGGAATCCATAGGCCTTGGCCGCTTCACCGGCGGCGAAGGGGCAGGCGAAAGCCCGGCGTCCTTCGAAATCGTAGGATGCCGGGATCAAGTCCGGCGTGACTCCTCAGCGGAGGACCAGCGCCCCCATCTGGCCGCGGATGTTGCTTTCCAACTCCGCATCCAGATCACTCATCGTGGCTTCGGTCAGGCGGTACCAGATCTGCTCCCGCTCGGCCAGGGTGGCGTCCTCCGGCACGCTGGTCGTCCGCTGCGCCGTGGCCAGGGTGTATCCTCTCGTCCCGCTGCCGTTCTCGGCCTCGATCCGCACCTGGAACCGGGCGCGGAGTTGCTGTGCCTGATCGACCGTGATCGCGCCCCGGATGCCGGGGGTGCGGGCAAGCTGTTCCGCCGTGACGCTGGCGTCCTCGATATAGACGCGCGCATAGCCGCCGGTGCCGGCCGGCTGCAACCGGTCGCGCGTCCAGCGACGGATCACGTCACTGGGCACCTGCGGGAACAGATGTTCGACATTCGGATCGGCCAGGGGCGGCTGGTAGCTCTGCGCCACCTCCACCCGCGCCACGTCCAGTACGATCGGCGCGCGGGTGGTGAAGCGGATTTCCTGCGTTTCGCGCATCGGCGGCGTCGCACAGGCGGCGACAGCGAGTGCGCAACCGAAGACGAACAGGCGGCGGGAGACGGCGAATGGCATGGAGGAGGCACCCTGTGGCGTGATTTTTTCTATCCGGCAAACGGACCATCCCGGCATGGCAGGATGATGGCGCGGGGAGACGGGTAGGGGAAGAAGTCTCAGGACTCCGCCCGCGCTTCCTCCTTCAGCCGGTCCAGATCGGCATCGTCGAAACGGTAGGTCGTGTTGCAGAACTCGCAATTCACCTCCACGCGGCCATCGATCTTCAGCGTCTCCAGCTCCGCCCTCGGGATGGCGGTCAGCGCCGCCGTCACCTTGTCGCGGGAGCAGCGGCATCGATCGCGCACCGGCTGCGGGTCGAAGACGCGCACCCCGTCCTCGTGGAACAGACGATAGAGCAGGCGGGATGGGGCAAGGCCGGGGTCCAGTAGTTCGGCGTCCGTCGCGCTTTCCATCAGGATCATCGCCCGCCGCCAATCATCCTCGCGGTCCGACGCCGGGATGATCTTCTCCTGGTCCGGCAGGCGTTGCAGCATCAGCCCGCCGGCGCGCCATCCGGCGTCGCCACGGCCGACCGCCAGCTTAAGGCCGGCGTTTATCTGCTCCGACTGCCGGAAATAATGGGTGAGGCATTCGGCCAGCGTGTCGCCGGTTAGCTCCACGATGCCCTGATAACGCTCCGTGTGTTCCCCCTGGTCGACGGTGAACGCGAGGTGCCCCGCGCCCAGCAGGTCGCGGAAGGTCGGCGTTCCGTCGTGCGGCAGCCGATTGGCGTCGAAGCGCGCATAGCCCCTGATGTCGCCGGTCGAGGTGACGTCGGCGACCATCAGTGAAACGGGGCCGTCGCCCTTCGTCTGCAAGGTGAAAACGCCATCATATTTCAGTGTGCTGGCCAGCAGCGCCGCCAGCGTCACCGTCTCTCCCAGCAGGCCGGCGACAGGCGCGGGATAGTCGTGCCGATCCAGGATCGCATCCAGCGCCGCGCCCAGCCGCGCCGACCTGCCTCTAAGACCGGAGGAATCGATCTGGAACGGCAGGATGGCGTCGTCCATCCCGGCTCCGCTCATGCGTCCAGGCACCACAGCAGGATCCCCTTCTGTGCGTGAAGGCGGTTCTCCGCCTCGTCCCACACGGCGGATTGCGGGCCGTCGATCACGCTGTCGGTCACCTCCTCCCCGCGATGGGCGGGCAGGCAGTGCAGGAAGACCGCTTCCGGCTTGGCGAGCGACATCAGCCGCTCATCCACCTGGTAGGGGCGAAGCAGATTGTGACGCGACGGCGCATCCTTGTCGCCCATGGAGACCCAGGTATCCGTCACGATGCAGTCGACCCCGCGCGCCGTCGTGTCCGGATCGGCGCCGACGGAGACGTTGGCTCCCTGCCGGTGCGCCCAGGCGATCAGGTCGGCCGGGGGCTGGAGCGTCTCGGGACAGGCGAGGCGGAGTTCGAAGTCGAACTGGGCGGCGGCCCGGATGAAGGATCGTGCGACATTGTTGCCGTCGCCCATCCAGGCGACCGACTTGCCGGCGATCGGCCCCAACCGTTC
The DNA here is from genome assembly GCF_039839375.1 of Inquilinus sp. CAU 1745. Taxonomy (NCBI): domain Bacteria; kingdom Pseudomonadati; phylum Pseudomonadota; class Alphaproteobacteria; order Rhodospirillales; family Rhodospirillaceae; genus Inquilinus; species Inquilinus sp. CAU 1745. Next base: position 140,862 of record NZ_JBDOQU010000006.1, on the reverse strand, counting down.
CTCCAGCGTCATCACGTCGGCCATCAGCTGGCAGGGGTGGGTCGTGTCGGTCAGGCCGTTGATGACCGGCACCGTGGCGTATTCCGCCATCTCCGCCAGGCGTTCATCGCCATGGGTGCGGATCATGATGGCGTCGACATAGCGGGACAGGACGCGGGCGGTGTCGGCGATCGTCTCGCCTCTTCCAAGCTGGATCTGGTCGCCAGACAGCATGACGGTTTCCCCGCCAAGCTGCCGCATCCCCACCTCGAACGAAACGCGGGTGCGGGTGGAGCTTTTCTCGAAGATCAGCGCCAGCGTCTTGCCCTTGAGCGGCTGGGCGGCCTCGCCGCGCGGGTCGTCCCGCTTCAGCGTCGCGGCGCGGTCCAGGATCGACCGCAGATCGGCCTTGTCGACCTTGTGCAGGTCGAGGAAATGCTTCGGTGAGGTCATGGGTTCAGACCGCCTTCGCCTGCTGTTCTCCGGCGGTTCGGCGCGTGAACACCCGGTCGAGGATGGTGATGGCCTCCTCGATCTCCGCCTCGCCGATGATCAGCGACGGCAACAGGCGGATGACGTTCTCCCCGGCCGGCGCGACGATCATGCCCTCGGCGCGCAGATCATCGATGATCTCCGTATTGGGGTGGACGCATTTGAGCCCCAGCAGGAGCCCCGCGCCGCGCACCTCCTCGACCACCGCGCCGTGCCGGCTCACCAGCGCGGACAGCCGGTCCCACAGCGCCCCGGCCGTCTTCCGGACGCGGGGGAGGAAGCCCGGCTCCAGCATCACATCCAGCACGGCGTTGCCGACCGCCATCGCCAGCGGGTTGCCGCCATAGGTGGTGCCGTGCGCGCCGGCGGTCATGCCGATCGCCGCCTTCTCCGTCGCCAGGAACGCGCCCATCGGGAAGCCCGACCCGATGCCCTTGGCGACGCACATCACGTCGGGGGTGACGCCCGCCCATTCATGGGCGAACAGCTTGCCGGTGCGGCCGTAGCCGGTCTGGATCTCATCCAGGAACAGCAGCAGGCCGAACTCGTCGCAGACCCGCCGCAACTCCCTCAGATAATCCAGCGAGGCCGCGCGCACGCCGCCTTCGCCCTGGATCGGCTCGACATGGATGGCCGCCGTCTCGTCGGTGATCGCGGCGCGAAGCTCATTCAGATTGCCCCAGGCGACCTGGTCGAACCCGTCGACGATCGGCCCGAAGCCCTTGGTCAGCTTCTCGCTCTTCGCCGCCGCTATGGCGGCCAGCGTCCGGCCGTGGAAGGCCCCCGACGCCGTGATGATGCGCCAGCGTTTCGGATTGCCGGTGGCGTAGTGATATTTCCGCACCAGCTTGGTCGCGCCTTCCCAGGCCTCCACCCCGGAATTGGAGAAGAAGACGGTGTCGGCAAAGGTGGCCTCGACCAGCCGCCGGGCCAGCTTCTCCTGCTCCGGGATGCGGAACAGGTTGGAGGTGTGCCAGAGCTTGCTCCCCTGGTCCTTCAGCGCCCGGACGACATGCGGATGGCAGTGGCCCAGCGACATCACGGCGATGCCGGCGGCGAAATCCAGATAGCGTCGCCCGTCGGTGTCGAAGAGGTAGGCCCCTTCGCCCCGCTCGAACGCCACATCGGCCCGCGCATAGGTCGGCATCACGGCTGGGATCATCGGATTTCATGTCCTTGGGGCTTGAAGGGACGTGGCCTCCGCGTCCCGGGAAGCATGGGACTAAACACAAGGCCCCCCGCCATTGTCAATTCGGGCGGGGGCTCATGCGGGGGAGACGAGGTGGGGAAAGGCTATCCGACGAGCTGCCGGACATCCGTCAGATGGCCGGTGACCGCCGCCGCGACGGCCATCGCCGGGCTGACCAGATGGGTCCGGCCGCCGCGGCCCTGTCGGCCCTCGAAATTGCGGTTGGAGGTCGAGGCGCAGCGTTCGCCGGGCTGCAGCTTGTCGGCGTTCATGGCCAGGCACATGGAGCAGCCGGGCTCCCGCCAGTCGAAGCCGGCCTCCTTGAACACCTGGTCCAGCCCCTCGCGCTCCGCCTGCTCCTTCACCAGGCCGGAGCCGGGGACGATCATGGCGTAGACGCTGTCGGCCACCTTGCGGCCCCGCGCCACCTCGGCGGCGGCGCGCAGATCCTCGATCCGCCCGTTGGTGCAGGACCCGATGAAGACCTTGTCGACCGGGATCTCGCTCATCGGCGTGCCGGCGGTGAGGCCCATATAGTCCAGCGCGCGCTCCGCCGCCTTGGCCCTGCCGGTATCGGCGAAGGTCTTGGGATCGGGCACGCGATCGGTGATCGGCACCACGTCCTGCGGGCTGGTCCCCCAGGTGACGCTGGGCGCGATGTCGGCGGCGGCCAGATGGACCTCCGTATCGTAGGTCGCGCCCTCGTCCGACGGCAGCGTCCGCCAATAGGCGACGGCCTTCTCCCACTCATCTCCCTCCGGGGCCAGCGGCCGGCCCTTGACGTAGGCGAAGGTGGTTTCGTCCGGCGCGATCAGCCCGGCGCGCGCGCCGGCCTCGATCGACATGTTGCAGATGGTCATCCGGCCTTCCATAGACAGGCCGCGTATCGCCGATCCGGCATATTCGATGACATGGCCGGTGCCGCCGGCGGTGCCGATCTTGCCGATGATCGCCAGGATGATGTCCTTGGCCGTCACGCCGGGCGCCAGGTCGCCATCGACGGTGATCCGCATGTTCTTCGCGCGGCGCTGCTGCAGGGTCTGGGTCGCCAGGACGTGTTCCACCTCGCTGGTGCCGATTCCGAAGGCCAGTGCGCCGAACGCGCCGTGGGTAGCGGTGTGGCTGTCGCCGCAGACGATGGTCATGCCGGGCTGGGTCAGCCCCTGTTCCGGCCCGACGATATGGACGATGCCCTGCCGCCGGTCGTTCATCTTGAAGATCGGCACGCCGAAATCGTCGGCGTTTCGCTCCAGCGTCTCGACCTGGATGCGGCTTTCCTCGTCGCTGATGCCCTTGGAGCGGTCGGAGGTCGGCACGTTGTGGTCCGGCACCGCCAGCGTGGCGTCGGGACGGCGCACCGTGCGCCCGGCCATGCGCAGCCCTTCGAAGGCCTGCGGGCTGGTCACCTCATGCACGAGGTGGCGATCGATGTAGAGGATCGCCGAGCCGTCGTCGGAGGTGTGGACCAGATGGGCGTCCCAGATCTTGTCGTAGAGCGTGCGCGGCGTGGCCATGGAAATCTCATCGGTAAACGGTGCTGTAAGGCTTCGGAGAATACCGGACCGGCGGGGCCGGCGGAAGGCGTGATTCTTGCTACATTGTCACCCTCCGGACCGAACAAGGCTGGCTCCGGCGCGGGGTTCGAAATATAAGCGTCCATCGTCCCATCCCTCGGGAGAGGAAGGAAGATGAGGGGAGCGCGCGAACCGTCGACGGGATCGGTCGAAACCCATTCTCCGACGTCGGCGGACGCGCTGGAGGCGCTTCTTCGGCGCTGCGCCGGCGGCGATCGGACGGCGCTCCGGGAAATATACGATCGTGAAGCGCCGCGCCTTGTCGGTGTCGCCTGCGGGATCGCCCGCGACCGCACGGTGGGAGAGGACATCGTCCACGACGCCTTGGTGAAGGTCTGGACCAGGGCGGCGACCTTCGACCCCGCCCGAGGCGACGCGCGGACCTGGATCGTCGCCATCGCGCGTAACCAGGCGCTGGACCAGGTGCGGGGAGAGCGCCGGGAGTCGGCTTCGAACGAAGTCAACGAAGCGGCCGATGCCGTTCCTCCATCTCCCGAATTGTGGGAGCGTGTCTCCCGGACGCTCGGCGGCGGAACCATTCCCAGGAGCCCCGCCGCGCCCTCCGCGAAATCGATGACGCGGGTGCCGCTCACCCGCCGGCTGGGTTTCTGGCGAGCGGCCACCGGCCTCGTCGCTATAGCCGCAATCCTTCTGGCGGCGGTCGTCCTGTTGCGGCCCTTCGATCCGCCGGCGGCCTATATGGCGATCCTGCAAAGCCGGGACGGCGCGGATGCGGGGTATCTGGCCCGTGCCGACGCCGACGGCAATATGACGCTCACGGCTCTGGAGACGGTCTCGATCGCTCCCGACCGGACGCTTCAGCTCTGGACGCTGGCCGATCCGGCGGCGGGACCGGTGTCGCTCGGGCTTCTGGAGCCGGGGCAGTCGATGATGGTGCCGGCCGCCGCTCTGCCGGCGCTTGGGGGCGGGCAACTTTTCCAGATATCGGTCGAGTCTGAAGCCGGGTCGCCGACCGGCAGCCCAACAGGCCCCGTCCTCTATATCGGCAGAACTGTCGACACCTCCAATTACTGAGGAGCGGCAGCCGCCGGGGCAAAGAAAAGGCCGCCTCCTTCCGGGGCGGCCTTTTCCATGACGCTGGAGGAAAGCCTCAGCCTTCCTTCGCTTCCTTGGCGGGACGGGTATCGCGCTTCTCCGCGATACGGGCGGACTTGCCGCGGCGGCCGCGCAGGTAATAGAGCTTGGCGCGGCGGACGGCGCCGCGGCGAACCACGTCGATCGAATCGATGCGCGGGCTGAACAGCGGGAAGACACGCTCCACGCCTTCGCCATAGCTGATCTTGCGCACGGTGAACGAGCTGTTGAGGCCGGCATTCTTGCGGGCGATGCACACGCCTTCATAGGCCTGCACGCGCTCACGGGTGCCTTCGACCACCTTCACGTTGACGCGGACGGTGTCGCCGGGACCGAATTCCGGGATCGGACGGGCCTCGGCAAGCTGGGTGGCCTGATCGGCCTCAAGCTGCTGGATGATGTTCATGGCAATGGTTCCTTCTTCTTCTACCTGCCGCCGGCCTGGCCGGGTTCTCTAATCCAATCCCCGGGCGCTTGTGGACTTGGCGGCCAGGTATTTCCGCCAGAGGTCCGGGCGTCGCTCCCGGGTGATCCTTTCGGCTTCCGCCGTCCGCCAGGCATGGACCTTGGCGTGATGGCCGGAAACCAGAATGTCCGGCACCGGGCGGGGGACACCGTCTTGCCCCTGCCACACCGCCGGACGGGTGAAATGCGGGTATTCAAGAAGACCCGCGGTAAAACTCTCTTCCTCGGCGCTGCTGTCGTTGCCCATGACCCCCGGCAGAAGCCGGACCATGGCGTCGATCAGCGCCAGCGCCGCGGGCTCGCCGCCCGACAGCACGAAATCGCCGAGGCTGACCTCCTCGACCTCATGGGCGTCCAGCACCCGCTGGTCCACCCCCTCATAGCGGCCGCACAGAAGCACGACCGTCTTCTCCGTCGCCAGGCCCCGGACCAGTTCCTGGTCCAGCGGCCGGCCGCGCGGGCTGAGGTAGATCACGCGGCCTTCGTCGGGCCGGGCGGCCGTCAGCGCCGCATCCACCACATCCGGCCGCATGACCATGCCGGCTCCCCCGCCGAACGGGGTATCGTCCACGGAGCGGTGCTTATCGCTCGCGAAAGACCGGATGTCCAGCGTTTCCAGCGCCCAGTCGCCGCGCTCCAGCGCCTTGCCGGAAAGCGACAGGCCGAGAGGTCCGGGAAACATCTCCGGAAACAGGGTCAGGACCCGCACGGTGAGGGGCGCGCTCATGACCCGATTCCTTCCTCCGGCCCTTCATCCTCCGGGCGGTGGTCCGGCGGCTCAAGCAGTCCTGCGGGAGGATCGACCACGATGCGGCCGCCTGCGAGGTCCACCACCGGCACAGCCGCCTTGGTGAACGGCACCATGACCGCGCCGGGCCGCCGATCGATCTCGATCAACGGTCCGGCGCCGAATTCATGGACTGCCCGCACGACGCCGAACGGCTTGCCGTCGGGGCCCTCGACCGGAAGGCCGATCAGATCGGCGTGGTAGAATTCGTCCTCCTCCGGCTCCGGCAGCAGGTCCCGGCCGACATAGAGGCGCGTGCCGCGCAGGGCGTCGGCGCCCGTCCGGTCGGACACCCCCTCGATCCGGGCGAGCCACTGTCCCTTGGCTTGGGACAGAAGCTCCAGCCGGAACGAACGTAGGCCCGGCTCGTCCGACAGGGGGCCGTAGGACGTCACGCCTTCCGGGTCCTCGGTGAAGGGTTTCACCTTCACCAGTCCCCGGACGCCGTGGGCGCCGGCGATCATGCCGACGCAGACGCGCGGCTGCGAAGCCTTTGGCATAGCGATCGCGGCTCCCGCTGGACTTCGCCGGCGTCGCGCTTACGCCTCGGCGGGGGTGGCTTCCGCGTCGGTTTCGGCCGGAGCCTCGGCCGGGGTTTCCGCGGGCGCTTCTGCGGCGGCCTTCTCGGCCTCCTGGGCAGCCTTCAGGCGCTCCTGGGCTTTCGCCTTCGGGGCCGACTTGTTCGGGGTCTCGCGGTACTTCGGAGCCTCGATGATGCCGGCATGGCCCAGCATGCGGGCGACGCGGTCGGTCGGCAGGGCGCCGACGCTCAGCCAATGCTTGATCCGCTCCTCGTTCAGGGTCACGCGGTCGGCGTGGTCGCGTTCCACCATCGGGTTATAGGTGCCCAGCTTCTCCAGGAAGCGGCCGTCGCGCGGGCTGCGCTTGTCGGCGGCGACGATCTGGTAGAAGGGGCGCTTCTTGGTGCCGCCGCGGGTCAGGCGGATCATGACGGACATGGGTGGTGCTCCTTGGTCTTGTGCTCGAAAGATCGATCAGGGGTTGACGTAACAGACGGCCTCGACCTTGTGCCCGTCCGGGTCCAAGGCGAAGGCCGCGTAATAATCCGGCCGGTATTCGGGCCGGAATCCTGGTGCGCCGGCGTCCTTGCCGCCGGCCGAAAGGGCAGCGGCGTGGAAGGCGTCGACATGGGCGCGATCGGGCGCCTGAAAGCAGACATGCCCGCCATTGTTGGCGACGACGGGACGGGACTTGTCGAGCGGCAGGTTGACGACGAATTGCGGCTCGCCCTCCCGCCCGTAGGCGACCAGATGGTCTCCTTCCTCGAACAGCCGGCCGACTCCCAGCTCTGCGAGCACGGCGTCGTAGAAGCATGCGGACCGTGCGATGTCGGCAACGCCCAGCGAGACGTGGTGGATCACTTGAAGCCTCCCGGCGGCAGCATGCCCGGGGGCAGGCCTCCGCCCGGCGGCATGCCGGGGAAGCCGCCGCGCATCAGGCCCTTCTTCCCCATCTTCTGCACGCGCTTCATCATGTCGGCCATCTGCTGATGCTGCTTCAGCAGTTTGTTGACCTCCTGCACGCTGGTGCCGGAGCCGCCGGCGATGCGGATCTTCCGCTTGGCCTGGATGATCTTGGGGTTGCGGCGCTCCCTCGGCGTCATGGAGGAGATGATCGCCTCCTGCCGTTTGATCATGCCGTCGTCGATGTTGGCGTCCTTCAACTGCGCCTTCATCTTGCCGATGCCCGGCAGCATGCCCATCAGACCCGACAGGCCGCCCATCTTGCGCATCTGGCGGAACTGCGACGCCATGTCGTCAAGGTCGAAGCCGCCCTTCTGGATCTTGGCGGCCAGCTTCTCCGCCTCGTCCCGCTCGATCGTCTCCGCCGCCCGCTCGACCAGGCTGACGACGTCGCCCATGCCCAGGATGCGGTTGGCGATGCGGTCGGGATGGAACGGCTCCATCGCGTCGACGCGCTCGCCGACGCCGATCAGCTTGATCGGCTGGCCGGTGACGGCCCGCATGGACAAGGCGGCGCCGCCGCGCGCATCACCGTCGACGCGGGTCATGACGATGCCGGTGACGCCGATCTTCTCGTGGAAGTTGGTCGCGACCGTCACCGCGTCCTGGCCGGTCATGGCGTCGACAACCAGCAGCGTCTCGACCGGCTGGGTCGCGTCCCTGATCGCGGCCACCTCGGCCATAAGCTCCAGGTCGATAGACAGCCGGCCGGCGGTGTCCAGAAGGACGACGTCATAGCCTTCCAGGCGGCCGGCCTGCATCGCGCGCTTGGCGATGTCCACGGGCTGCTGTCCAGGCACGATCGGCAGCGTCGCCACGCCCGCCTGCTCGCCCAGCACCTTCAACTGCTCCATGGCCGCAGGGCGCCGCGTGTCCAGCGACGCCATCAGGACCTTCTTGTTCTCCTTGCTCTTGAGCCGGAGAGCGACCTTGGCGGTGGAGGTGGTCTTGCCCGAACCCTGAAGGCCGACCATCAGGATCGGAACCGGCGGCACGGCCAGCAGGTTGATCGGCTCGACCTCCGCGCCGCCCAGCATCTCGACCAGCGCGTCATGGACGACCTTGACGACCATCTGCCCCGGCGTGACCGAGCGCAGCACTTCCTGGCCGATCGCGCGTTCCTTGACGCGATTGACGAAATCCTTGACCACCGGCAGCGCGACGTCGGCCTCCAGCAGGGCGACCCGCACTTCGCGCAGCACGGCGGCCACATCCGCCTCGCTCAGCGCGCCGCGCTTGCGAAGCCGGTCGAAGATATCGCCCAGCCGTCCCGTCAGTCCGTCAAACATGCCCCGGCTCCCGAAGGTCGCCCTGTTGATCCGTCTGATCCGGCCCAAACGTAAAAGCGCCAGTGCGCGAAACTCGCGGACCGGCGGACACCCTTGGGCGTTGCACTTGATGGAAGCCTCGCGGCCCCCGCTGGTGCTGGATCGGCGCGGACATTAGGCGGGGGATGGCCTTGAGTCAATCGCGGCATTCCGCGACGCCTGTGTCACAGGAATGCCACAGGTAAATCGAACGCCCGGATATTGTTCCTTAACCATTTGGCGGGCCTACTGGAGCGACATACGTCGTTATTCCCGCGCCGCTATCCGAATGAGTTCCCGATGCCCCCCTCGAGCCTCGACACCCCGGCTCCCCACCGCCGTTCAGTATCGCAGCAGGAACTGGACGGCCTGGCGCGCGAACATGCGCTGTTCCTCCAGCGGAAGGGCGGAAGTCGGGCGCGGCTGCGGCTGCACGACCTTTCCCATCTTGATCTTTCCGGGCGCGATTTCAGGGACGCCGACCTTTCGGGCGCGCGGCTGTACGGCGCGCGGCTGGTCGGGGCACTGCTGACGGGGACCAACCTCTACGGCGCGGATCTCAGGCTTTCCAACCTCAGCAATGCGGAACTGACGGGCGCGGACCTGCGGGGGGCGTGCCTGCGCGGCGCCGTCCTGACCGGCGCGACGATGATCGACACCGACCTGCGCGACGGCGTGATCGTGACGCCCGGCAATGACGGGGAACTGAAGCCGATCAGCTTCGACATCAACATCACCGAACTGACCTGCGCGAAGGTCAACAACGCCAATTTGACGCGGGCCAAGCTGGCCAACGCCTTCGTCATGCAGACGGATTTGACGGATTCGATCTTGCGCGACGCGAAGCTGATCCGGACCAACCTCTCGAACTCCGACCTCACCGGCTGCATCCTGGAGGGCGCGGACCTGACGGAGGCCAATCTGTCCGGCGCGGTGTTGAGCGGGGCGGACCTGTCGGGCGCGAAGGTCTATCGCACCAACCTGTCGAACGCCGACCTGATCGGCGCGATCTACGATTCCGGTGCGATCTCCGGCGCGGACACGACCAACGCCCGCGTGTCCAAGGCGTTCGAATCGCTGCGTCGGCCGCTGGACGACATCCTGCGCTCCCACGCGACCTGGGTCGCGTCCAACGGCAAGGAGGGCGAACGCGCCGATCTGTCGGAGGTCAATCTGACTTCCTGCGACCTGTCGGGGCGTAACCTCGCGGCGGCGATCCTGCGCTCGGTCTCGCTGGGCAAGGCGTCCTTGCGCCGGGCTGCCCTGGCGATGGCCGACCTTTCCATGGCCGACCTTCGCGGCGCGGATCTGGCTGGAGCGGACCTTCGCGGCGCCAATCTGCAGCGGGCGTCGCTGGCGGGCGCGGATCTGCGCCGCGCGCGCCTGGCGCCGGTGGAGATCGCGGGGCCGACCGCCTTCGTCTGGCAGGCGAACCTGACCCGCGCCCGGATGAACGGCGCTAATCTGGCGGAGGCCGACCTGACCGACGCGCAGCTTCAGGGCGCGTCCCTGACGAATGCCGACCTCCGCCGCGCCAATCTGTGTGGGGCCAATCTTCAAGGCGTCGATTTCACCGGCGCGCGCCTGGACGATTGCCGGTTCGACGACGCCGACCTGTCCAGCGCCGTGGGCTTCCGCCGGGCATAGGGCGGCAGGCGGAAGCATCGCCCCATGGACGCCCCCCATGGACGATTGGTGGGCGGCGCTTCTATATATCCTTCCATGGAACCGCTTCCCTTCCTCAAGATGCACGGGCTGGGCAACGACTTCGTCGTGCTGGACGCCCGCGAACGGCCGATCGCGCTGACCGAGACCGCCGTGAGGGCGATCGCCGACCGGCGGCTGGGGGTGGGGTTCGACCAGCTTATCGTGATGGAGCCGTCCGCCGACGGCGCCGATCTCTTCATGCGCATCCGCAACGCCGATGGCGGGGAAGTTTCGGCCTGCGGCAACGCCAGCCGTTGCGTCGCCTCGCTGGTGATGGCGGAGAAGGGGGCAAGGACCGCGCGCATCGATACGGCGTCGGGGCTCCTGGAATGCGCCGCGGATGAACGGGGGGTCACGGTCGATATGGGGCCGGCCCGTCTGGACTGGCGGGATATCCCAACCGCCGAGGCGTGTGACACGCTCAATATGCCTGTCAGCCTTGACGGGCTGAGTGACCCTGTCGGCGTCAACATGGGCAACCCGCACGCCGTCTTCTTCGTGCCCGACGCGGAGGCGGTGGCGCTGGAGCAGGTGGGGCCGGCACTGGAGACCCACCCCTTCTTCCCCGAACGCGCGAATATCGAAATGGTCCATGCGCTGGGTCCCGACCGCCTGCGGATGCGGGTGTGGGAGCGCGGCGTCGGCATCACGCAAGCCTGCGGGACGGGTGCCTGCGCCGTCGCCGTCGCGGCCGTCCGGCGCGGCGTCACCGGCCGGGCCGTGGAGGTGGTGCTGGATGGCGGGTCGCTGGATATCCTCTGGCGGGAGGAGGATGGACACGTCCTGATGACCGGGCCCGTCGCCACCAGCTTCCGGGGCGTGCTGTCGCCGGACCTTCTTTAGGGAGTCATAAGCGGCATTTGTTGCGAGTCATTTTCACTCGCGCTATGGTCCCCCCGAACGATCGTTCCACCAAAAAATCGGGGGCTCCAATGAATTCACGCGCATTCCTCACCATGACGGCGATCGGCGGCTTCGCGGCCTCAGCCGCCATGGCCCAGACAGCGCCCGACAAGGCCGCCATCCTGGAAACCTATGCGGACATCGCCCATGCCGCGTATGAGGATTCGCTGATCACGGCCAATGCGCTGGAAGACGCCGTTTCGGCTCTTATCGCCGACCCGACCGATGAGACTCTCGCCGCCGCGCGGGAAGCCTGGCTGGCGGCGCGTGTCCCCTATCAGCAGACGGAAGCCTACCGGTTCGGCAACGCCGTGGTCGACGATTGGGAAGGCAAGGTGAACGCCTGGCCGCTGGATGAGGGGCTGATCGATTATGTCGACGCCTCCTACGGCACGGCGTCCGACAGCAACCCGCTCTATGTCGCCAACGTCATCGCCAGCCCGACCATCGAATATGGCGGCGGGACCGTCGACGCGACGGAGATCACCAAGGAACTGCTGGCCGAAGGGCTGCACGAGATCGACGCGGTGGAGTCGAATGTCGCGACCGGCTATCACGCGATCGAATTCCTGCTGTGGGGCCAGGATTTGAACGGCACCGGCCCCGGCTCGGGCGACCGTCCGGCCAGCGACTACGATACCGAGAACTGCACCAACGGAAACTGCGATCGCCGCGCCGAGTATCTTCTGACGGCGACGGAACTGATGATCGACGATCTGGAGTGGATGACGGAGCAGTGGGCACAGGGCGGCGAGGCGCGGACGGCGCTTCTGGAAGGCGAGCCGAATGCCGGCCTGACCGCCATGCTGACCGGGCTGGGCAGCCTCTCCTATGGCGAACTGGCGGGCGAGCGGATGAAGCTGGGCCTGCTGCTCAACGATCCGGAGGAGGAGCATGACTGCTTCTCCGACAACACCCACAACTCCCACTATTACGACATCCTCGGCATGGCGAACGTCTATCGCGGCAGCTATACCCGCGTGGACGGCACGGAAGTTTCCGGCCCCAGCCTGTCGGACCTGGTCGCCACCGTCGATCCCGACCTGAACGAGGAGATGGAGTCCAAGCTGGACGCCACCCTCGCCGCCGCCGACACGCTGGTGGAGCGGGCGGAGACGGTGGAGGCCTATGACCAGATGATCGGGCCGGACAATCCTGAGGGCAACGCGGTGGTCCAGGACGTGATCGACGCGCTGACCGACCAGACCCTTGCGATCGAGCGGATCGTCGCGGTGCTGGAGATCCAGCCGATCGCCTTCGAAGGCTCCGACAGCCTCGACGATCCGGCAGCTGTCTTCCAGTAAGCGGCGGCCGCTCCGGCGGCTGTCCTGCAATGTGGAAATACGCGCTCCTGGTTCCCTTCTCGCTCGTCCTCGGCCTGGGTTCCGTCCTGGCCGGGGGCGACGAGGAGGCGCGGATCGCCGCGGTGACCCGGCCGACGGAGGATTTCACGGCGGCGGAGCAGTATGAATCCCGGCCGGCCGGGGCGGCGACGCTGATGCGCGCGCCCACGATCGACGCCTTTTCCGAGCCTTCGGCCAATATGAGCTTCGACCGGGAGCTCAATTTCAGCGTCGGCAACGGCATCTTCCGGAAGATGTGGGTTTCCTCCCCCGCCTCGACCGCCTCGTCGGACGGGCTGGGACCGCTGTTCAACGCGCGGGCCTGCCAATCCTGCCATTTGAAGGACGGGCGCGGTCACCCGCCGGCGCCCGGCGACGGGGCGGGCGGGTCCATGCTGGTGCGCATCAGCGTTCCGCCGGAAACGGAGGCGGAGCGGGCCGCCCTTGCCTCCCATCGCCTCCTCTCGATCCCCGAACCTACCTATGGCGGCCAGTTCCAGGACCTCTCGATCCAGGGACATTCCGGGGAAGGGCGGCTGGTCATCGAGTATGAGGAATTTCCGGTCGAGCTGTCGGACGGGGAGATCGTCCATCTACGCCGCCCAACCTATTCCTTCGAAGACCTCGCCTACGGCACGATGCATCCGGAGGTGATGCTATCAGCGCGCGTCGCTCCGCCCATGATCGGGCTGGGGTTGCTGGAGGCGGTGGACGAAACCGACATACTGGCCCATGCCGATCCGGAGGATTCTGACGGCGACGGCATCTCCGGCCGTCCCAACCGGGTCTGGGACGTGGAGGCGGGAGAGGTCGCGCTGGGCCGCTTCGGCTGGAAGGCTGGAGAGCCTTCGATCCGCCAGCAGGCGGCGCACGCCTTTTCCGGCGATATGGGCCTTTCGACCAGGATCGCGCCGGCCGCCTTCGGCGACTGCACGATAGCCCAGCCCGCCTGCCGCGCCGCCATCGACGGCGTCCAGCCGCAATATGGCGAGGTGGAGGTGCCGGACGAGATGTTCGATCTGGTCGTCTTCTATTCGCGCAACCTCGCCGTGCCGATGCGCCGAGACATCGACGACGCCCAGGTGCTGGCGGGCAAGGAGCTTTTCTACGAGGTCGGCTGCATCGGCTGTCATGTGCCGAAGTACGTCACCCGCCGCGACGAGACACATCCCGAACAATCGTTCCAGCTTATCTGGCCCTATACCGACATGCTGCTGCACGATATGGGGGAAGGGCTCGCCGACCATCGGCCGGACGGGGTGGCGACGGGGCGGGAATGGCGGACGCCGCCGCTCTGGGGCATCGGGCTGACGGAGACGGTGAACGGCCATACCTTCTTCCTTCATGACGGCCGCGCTCGGAACCTGCTGGAGGCGATCCTCTGGCATGGCGGCGAGGCGCGGGCGGCCCGCGACCGCGTCGTCGCCATGGATGCCAACGAAAGGCGGGCGCTGCTCGCCTTCCTGAATTCGCTTTAGACGGGCGGGGACCGAAAGGACGAGAGATGATCGGACGAGGGCCGGCCGCGGCCGGACTATCGATGCTGCTGGCGGGCGCGGCCTTCGCCGCCGACGGACAGGAGGGGTATCGCCGGCTGAACGAGGCGCTGATCGACCATCACATCCTGCCGCGATATGAACGTCTGGCGATCGCGACCGAGGGTTTGGCCGAGGAGGTAGAAACTTCCTGCGCCGCCGGGGCGACGCCGGATGTGGAGGCGCTGCGCGTCGCCTTCAATGAGGGGATGGATTCCTGGCAGGACATCCAGCATGTCCGCTTCGGCCCGGTCGAACTGCTGATGCGCGGCTTCCGGCTGTCCTTCTGGCCGGACCCGCGCGGCAATGTGGGGGAGGCGCTGGACGGGATGCTCGCTGAAGCGGACGAAGCAGCGCTGTCCTCGGACGCGTTCATCGACGCCAGCGTCGCCGTCCAGGGCTTTCCGGCGTTGGAGCGGCTGCTGTTCGATGAGGAGCAGGCGGCCGCCTTGACGGCCGGCGAGGACATGCCGTTCCGTTGCGACCTCATGCGGGCGATCGCGGGGAACATCGCCGGCATGTCCGCCGAACTGTCGCGGGAATGGAGCGAGGGCGAGGACAGCTACCGGAACCGGATGCTGACGCCGGGTGAGGACAGCCTGCGCTATTACGATCACCAGGAGGCGTCGCTGGACCTGCTGCAGGCCCTGCACGGCGCGCTGGAGGTGACGGCCGACATGAAGCTGGCCCCGCCGCTGGGAGAGGACATCGCCGGCGCCCGACCCCGGCTGACGGAATCATGGCGCAGCGGCCGGTCGCTCCGAAACATCGTCCTGAACCTGGAGGCCGCGCAGGACCTCTATACAGGCGGCGACGGTTTCGGTTTCGACGACTATCTGCGCGACATCGCCGGCGACGCCGACCTGGCGGACCTGTTCGACCGCGCCTTCGCGCAGACGCTGGCGACGGCGGCCTCGATCGACATGCCGCTCGCCGAAGCGGTCGCCGATCCCGAGGCGCGGCCGAAGGTGGAGAAGCTGGCGACCGAGGCGGGCGCGATCGCCCAGCTTATCGAGGAGCGTATGACCGTGGCGATGGGCCTGACGCTCGGATTCAACGCGATGGATGGCGACTGATGGTCACTCTCTCCAGACGATCCCTGCTTGCCGGGTTCGGGGCCGGCATGCTGATCCCTGTCGGCATCGCGGGCGGCGCGGAAGCCGGCGGGACACTCTACGTCAACGCCAAGGCCGATGCGGACGGCCGGTTCCGCGTGACCGCCTTCGACGGGGAAGGGACGGTCGCCTTCGACCTGCCGCTGCCGGAACGCGGGCATGCCTTCACCGCCGCGCCCGATGGCGGCGACGGCGTCATCTTCGCCCGCCGGCCGGGCACATGGGCGCTGGTCATCGACCGGCGCGGCGGCGCGGTCCGCCGGGCGATCGCCAGCGTGCCGGGGCGGCATTTCTTCGGCCATGGCGTCTATTCGCGCGACAGCCGGCTGCTCTACGCCACGGAGAATGATTACGAAGGCGGACGCGGGATGATCGGCATCTATGACGCCGCCGCCGGCTATGAGCGGGTGGGGGAATTCCCGTCGCACGGCATCGACCCGCATGACCTCAGGCTGCTGGACGATCATACGCTGGTGGTCGCCAATGGCGGCATCCTGACCCATCCGGACGCGCCGCGGGCGAAGCTGAACATCCCGACGATGGAGCCGTCGCTGGTCCATATGGACCTCCGCGACGGCGCGTTGCTGGCCAAGGACGCGCCGCCGGTAGAACTCCGGCAGTTGAGCTGGCGGCATCTGGCCATCGGCCGGGATGGGGCCGTCGGCGTGGCGATGCAGTATGAGGGGCCGGAGAGCGAACTGCCGCCGCTGGTGGGCTTGCGCCGTCCGGACGGCGATTTCCAGTTCCTCGACATGCCGGACCAGGCCTTGAGGGCGCTGGAGCATTATTGCGGCAGCGCCGCGGCCGATCGGGAGGGCCGCGTGTTCGGCGTCTCCGCCCCGCGCGGCGATCGTGTCGTCTTTTGGGACATGGGGACGGGCGAGCTGATGTCGGTGGGCGAGATCCCCGACGGCTGCGGCATCGCGGCCGGGCCGGAACCGGCGACCTTCCTCGTCTCCAGCGGGCAGGGCGGCGTCCGCCTGTTCGACGCCCACACCGGCGATAGCCGCCCCATCGCCCGGAAACTCGACCCCACCGATCAGTGGGACAACCACATGACGGTGGTTGAGCGGGCCTGATCCAGGGGAAGGCGTCAGGGGCGAGGAGATAACGCCCATGACACCATCCGGATCAGCCGACGCCCTGATAATCGACCGTCGTCATCATTCCGGCGGCCATATGGTAGAGATTGTGGCAGTGGAAGGCCCATCTGCCGGGATTATCGGCGTCGAAGACGACGGTCACCGATTCCATCGCCGGAACCAGAACCGTATCCCGCATCGGACCATCAATCTCCCGGCCGCCGATCGCCGTCACCTTGAAATGATGGCCGTGAAGGTGCATCGGGTGGGACATCATGGTCCGGTTCCGGATGTGGAAGGCGACGCGCTCCCCTTCCTCCACTCCTATCGCCTCTCCATCCCTTCCGTCGATCGCCAATCCCCAGACATAGCTTCCCATGCCGCCGGTAAGGTCGACGGTGATCGTGCGATCGATTGGACGCTCCGGCGGCGGACCGGCCGGGCTCAATTGCCGTTCGAGCGCCAGGTCGAGGACCGGGCCGTCCTCCTCGCCGATCGGCGGCAGTCGATCGATAGCAGCCCCTCGCGGAGCCAGGATAAGGCCGGTGCGCTCCGGCGCGCCCTCGCGCAAGGCAAGGATCGGGCAGGCCGCGCGCTCGGCGGGCATGGTCAGGACGATGTCCAGCCGTTGGGCCATGGCGATGGGGAACTGGCGACCGCGTAGCGGCGCGACCGGATTTCCATCGACAGCGACCAGATTGCCTTCCAGCGCCCCCAGGTCGATCGTGAAGTTCGTCGAGGCGGCGCCATTGATGATCCTGAGGCGAATATCCGAACCCGCCTCGACGGCGACGACCTCCGGATCGTCCAATGTGCGGTCGTTGGCCAGATAGGCGTCATGGTCGATATCGTTGATATCCATCGCCATCATGCCGCCACCCATCATGCCGCCACCCATCATGTCGCCACCCATCATGCCGTGACCGCCATGGCCCATCGCCATATCGTGACCTCCGGCCGTCAGCGCCTCCATCAACTGAGAGGGAGGGGCGAAGGAGAAATCGTGCAGCATCATCACGACCTCCCGCATCTCCGGCGTTCCGTTGGCCGGATCCCGGATGATCAGGGGCGCGGCCAGCAAATTCTGCTCCTGGAGCCCAAGATGCGAATGCATCCAGTGGGTCCCGGATCGGTTCAGGGGGAAATGATAATCGTAGGCGTCGCCGGGTTGGATGGGTGGCTGGGTGATACCGGGTACGCCATCCTGCCGCCATGGCGGCGTCAGGCCGTGCCAGTGGATGAGCGTCGGTTCGGTCAGGGTGTTCTCCAGCCTGACATCGAAGGCGTCGCCTGTCCGGGCTTCCAGCCCATGACCGCCGTCCGGGCGGGTCAGCCCATAGACCGTGGCCGCGCGGCCGGCGATGTCGAGGGTGCGCGTGCCGGCCCGGATGATGGTCGCGGGCGTGGCGGCGAAAGCCCGTCGGAGGGGCGTCAGCGCGCCGACGGCCCCCGTGGCAATGCTGGTCAGCAGAAACTGACGGCGATTGAGATGGATCATGGAACTGTCCTTCCAGAGGAATACACGTTGACGGCGCTTCGGAAGCGCCGCGCCGAAGAGATTCACGCTGGCGATTTGGGCGGACGGTGCGGTGGCGGCGTCGCGCGGTTGACGAGTTCCGAGGCTGGCGTCGTCTCCCAGTTGGTCGGGGACGGCCGCGGCGGCATCTGCGCCGAGGCAAAAGTCGGGGCGCAAAGGCCGCAAACGCTTGAATTCATGTGGTGGGCAGCCACCGGCGCGACATCGAGGCCGGTCGTTGGCTGGTGTCCGGAATGCTGGTGCGTGACGGGGGCGGGATCGGGACGCAGCTCAACCTCATGGGTGGCGTGCGCCAATCCCGCCGACAGGATCGCCAGAACCGCAAGCATTCCGATCAATCGCCGGATCATGGCTACAGCCGTCCCAGGACCTGCATCAGTTCGGCGATCTTCTCCCGCTGCTCATCGGCGTCGCCGCTCTGGATCGCGTGCTCCACGCAATGGGAGACGTGGTCCTTCAGCACCTCCTCCTCCACCTTCTTCAAGGCGGCGCGCACGGCCTGGATTTGGGTGACGATGTCGATGCAGTAGCGCTCATCCTCGACCATCCGGCCGATTCCGCGCACCTGCCCCTCGATCCGCTTCAGACGGGAGAGGCAGGATGTCTTGGTCATGCTTTCCATACTTGAAATATACCTATAGGGGGTATAGGTATCAAGCAGGAAACAGCAGTGTCCGAGATTGAAATGTCCTGTCATCAGCACGGTTCCGCCCATCACCATCCGGCCGCCAGCCCGAACGCCGGCTCCTGTTGCGCCCATTCCAGGGAGATCAAGGATCCCGTCTGTGGCATGACGGTCGATCCCGAGACGGCGAAGCACCGCGCGGAGCATGAGGGCGAAACCTACTATTTCTGCGCCGCCCGCTGCCGGGAGAAGTTCCTGGCCGATCCGGCGAAATACCTCTCGACGGACGGTGCGCCTGCCGAGGAGGAAGCGCCACCGGGCACGATCTATACCTGCCCGATGCATCCTGAGATCAGGCAGGTCGGCCCCGGCTCCTGCCCGATCTGCGGCATGGCGCTTGAGCCGGAGACGGTCACCGCCGAAGCTCCGCCCAACCACGAATTGATCGACATGACGCGGCGGTTCTGGATCGGCCTCGTCCTCACCCTGCCGGTCTTCGCGCTGGAGATGGGCGGGCATCTCTTCGACCTGCACCGCCTGATTGCTCCGCAGATGTCCAACATCGTCCAGCTTGTCCTGTCGACGCCGGTGGTGCTGTGGGCGGGATGGCCGTTCTTCCAGCGGGGCTGGGCCTCGATCCGGACGCGCAACCTCAACATGTTCACCCTGATCGCCATCGGCACCGGCGTCGCCTGGCTCTACAGCATCGTCGCCACCGTCGCGCCCGACATCTTTCCGGCCGCATTCAGGGGCATGGACGGGTCGGTCGCGGTCTATTTCGAAGCCGCCGCGGTCATCACGGTCCTCGTCCTTCTGGGGCAGGTGCTGGAACTGCGCGCCCGGGAACGGACGGGCGGCGCCATCAGGGCGCTTTTGAACCTGTCGCCCAAGACGGCGCGCCGGGTGACCGGCGACGGCGGCGACGAGGAAGTGTCGCTGGACACCGTCGTGGCCGGCGATCTGCTGCGTGTCCGGCCGGGCGACACGGTGCCGGTCGACGGCGAGGTGACGGAAGGGCGCAGCGCCGTCGACGAATCCATGGTGACGGGGGAATCGCTGCCGGTCACCAAGGCCATCGGAGATTCGGTGGTCGGCGGCACGATCAACCAGACCGGCTCCTTCGTCATGCGGGCCGACCGGGTCGGGCGGGACACCGTCCTCTCCCGGATCGTCCAGATGGTGGCGGAAGCCCAGCGCAGCCGCGCGCCGATCCAGCGCCTGGCGGACCAGGTGGCCGGCTGGTTCGTGCCGGCCGTGCTGGCCGTCGCCGCGCTGGCCTTCGCCGTCTGGGCGTTCCTGGGGCCTGAGCCTTCCATGAGCTACGCCCTGATCGCCGCCGTCTCCGTGCTGATCATCGCATGCCCCTGCGCGCTCGGCCTCGCGACGCCGATGTCGATCATGGTCGGCGTCGGACGGGGCGCGGGCGCCGGCGTCCTGGTCAAGAACGCGGAGGCGCTGGAGCGGTTCGAGAAGGTTGACACCATCATCCTCGACAAGACGGGGACGCTGACCGAAGGCCGCCCCGCCGTCACCGCGATCGTTCCGGCCGAGGGCGTGGCGGAGGAGGATCTGCTGCGCCTCGCGGCGGCGCTGGAACGGGGAAGCGAACATCCGCTCGCCGCCGCCATCGTCGGGGCCGCCTCCGATCGCGGGATCGCCTTGCCGGCCGTCTCGGACTTCGACGCGCCGACCGGCAAGGGCGTGACCGGCCAGGTTGAAGGCCGGCGGGTGGCGCTGGGCAATGCCGCGCTGATGGCCGATCTGGGCGTCGATCCGAAGGCGCTGGCCGAGCAGGCGGACGCCTTGCGGAAGGATGGCGCCACGGTCATCTTCGCTGCCTTGGACGGCGCGCCGGCGGGCCTCGTCGCGGTCGCCGATCCGGTCAAGGAGTCGACACCGGGGGCGTTGGAGGCGCTGCGGAAGGAAGGGCTGCGCATAGTCATGCTGACCGGCGACAACAGGACGACGGCGGAAGCCATTGCCCGGCGGCTGGGGATCGAGGAGGTGGAGGCCGAGGTGCAGCCGGAAGACAAGGCGAGGGTGGTCCACAGGCTGCGGCAGGAGGGCAGGGTGGTCGCGATGGCCGGCGACGGCGTGAACGACGCTCCGGCGCTGGCCGCCGCGGATATCGGCATCGCCATGGGTACCGGCACCGACGTCGCGATCGAGAGCGCCGGGATCACGCTCCTGAAGGGCGATTTGAACGGGCTGGTCCGCGCCCGCCGCCTTTCCGAGGCGGTGATGGCGAACATCCGGCAGAACCTGTTCTTCGCCTTCGTCTACAACGCGCTCGGCGTGCCGGTCGCCGCGGGTGTCCTCTACCCGGCCATGGGCCTGCTGCTCAGCCCCGTCGTCGCCGCGGCGGCGATGGCGCTCAGCTCCGTCAGCGTCATCGGCAATGCCTTGCGGCTGCGCGCGGCGCGGCTGTGACGGCGCCGGCCCCGACAGGCTGCCCGCTCTGCCGGCTGCTGTCCGCCTCTCCGTGGCTGGAGGTGGACGGCAGCCGCTATCATGATTGCGGCGGGTGCGGCCTGATCTTCCTCGCGCCCGACCAGCGTCCTGGAGCCGGGCTCGAGCGGGCGACCTACGACCTTCATGAGAACGATCCGGACGATCCGCGCTATCGCGCCTTCCTCTCCCGGCTGGTCGATCCGCTGGCGGCGGCGCTGGCGCCTGGCGCGGCCGGGCTGGATTTCGGCTGCGGGCCGGGCCCAACGATCGCGCCGATGATGGCGGAAGCCGGATTTTCGGTCGCGAACTATGATCCCTTCTATCATCCCGACGCCGCGGCGTTGTCCCGCACCTACGACTTCATCGCCTGTTCGGAGACGGTGGAACATTTTCATGACCCGGCGGCGGAATTCTCCCGTCTGGACGGGCTGCTGAACCCGGGAGGACGGTTGGGCGTGATGACCGGGATGGTCGAGGACAGGACGCGTTTCGCCAACTGGAACTACCGCCGCGATCCGACCCATGTGGCCTTCTACAGCAGGGAAACCATGGGCTGGATCGCCGGCAGGCATGGCTGGACCGCATCCTTCCCTGGCCGCACGGTCACCCTGTTCACGAAACCGCCGGCGGCGGGGTAAGCCCCAATCGCTTGTGACATATCTGTGATCGCTCTTTGATTCCCTTACGAAATAAGCGAGGCTTCCCACCTGTCTGCTGACCTGAGCCGGTCGCGCCTCTAGACGGCGCCGAGCGCCATGCGAGGAGACAAGGATTTGCCTTCGACTTCCGAGACCATCAAAGCTTACCTGCCCTATCTGCGCCGCTACGCCCGGGCGTTGACGGGGTCGCAGGAACATGGCGACGCCGCCGTGCGGATGTGTCTGGAAACCGTCCTGCGACAGGGTGATTCACCTTCTATCGGGGGCGATGTCCCCGCCTCGCTCTACCGGCATCTCCATGAAGTCTGGGATCGGCTGGGGGCGGATCGTCCGGCTTCGGTCCACGATGTCTCGGAAGGAAGGCGGCAGTTGCGCCGCTGTCTTGCCGAGTTGCCGCCGCTGGAGCGGCGGGCGCTGCTGCTGTCTTCGATGGAAGGCTTCTCGACCCTTCAGGTCGCCCTGATCCTGGGCGTGTCCGAAGCGGAGGTTGAGGATTTCCTCAACCATGCGCGGGAACAGCTATGGCGCCAGACCGCCGCGGAGATCCTGGTGATCGAGGACGATCCCATCATCGCGCTCAGCAATGTCGAGATCGTGGAGGATCTGGGCCACAAGGTCGTCGGCGTCGCGGCCCGCCGGGCCGAGGCGATCTCGCTCGCCGCGCGGACGGCGCCGACGCTGGTTCTGGCGGATATCAAGCTGGACCAGGGCGACGACGGCATTGATACGGTGCGGGAGATACTCCGCCATATCCGCGTCCCCGTCATCTTCGTCACCGGACATCCCGAACGTCTTCTGACGGGCCAGGATGTCGAGCCGGCCTTCGTCATCACGAAGCCTTTCGATCCGGAGACGCTGAAGACGGCGATCAACCACGCGCTCAGCCTCCACGGCCCGCGACATCTGGCCGCGCTTTCGGCCTGAACCGGCAAGGCTGGTCTTTCGCGGCTGCTCCAGCCGGCCCCTAAGCCTCGAAAAGGTCACGGTTTTGCCGATGGTGCGCTGCACCATCGTCATTGCCGTGCAACACTCCACCCCCTATATTCGGGGGCAGTGGTAACCACGAATTCTTTGGAGACATCAATGTCCCGCGACGCTTTCGTCGAAGCTGGCGCTTTAGCCCTCTACCGTTCCGAGATGTGCCATCGGGTGGCGGAATTCGAGAAGACCCAGGATTCCGCGGCGCTGATCGCCAATGATTTCGCGGATTTCCGCGCCAAATACGTCCGCAAGTTCCAGGACATCGTCGAAAGCCTGGAGAGCCAGGGCCTGGTCGTCGAATCCCGCGCGGCCTGACGTTTCCTAATCTCTCCCCATCGCGAAGCCGCCGCCGGGCCAGGCCCGGGAAGGGCGGCTTCGTCATGTCGGGGCCGTAGATCACGATGGCGGCTTTGACGGGAGGATCTTTTCCGATATCCTGCTGCGACGTAATCGGAAGGAAGGCCCTCACGGGGGCAAGGGGCAAGGAGGGGTGATGAGCACGCTCGAGCAACGCTGCATCGACGCTGGCATGAAGATGACCGAACAGCGTCGCGTCATCCTGCAGGTCCTCA
Source organism: Inquilinus sp. CAU 1745 (assembly GCF_039839375.1). NCBI lineage: Bacteria > Pseudomonadati > Pseudomonadota > Alphaproteobacteria > Rhodospirillales > Rhodospirillaceae > Inquilinus > Inquilinus sp. CAU 1745. Next base: position 117,980 of record NZ_JBDOQU010000006.1, on the reverse strand, counting down.
ACAATTCGGAAGACCACCCGTCGGTCGAGACGGTCTACCAGCGCGCGAAGGAGATCGACACGTCGATCAGTATCGCCACCGTTTACCGCACGCTGCATCTTCTCGATGAAATGAACCTCGTGCAGCGCCACGATTTCAACGAGAGCTACTCCCGGTTCGAGGTGAACCTGGAACATCACCATCACCTGATCGATCTGGAATCGGGGCAGGTGATCGAATTCCAGAACGAGGAGCTGGAGAAGCTGAAGGAAGCGATCGCCCGGAAGCTCGGCTATGAGCTGGTCGATCACAGATTGGAACTCTATGGCCGGAAGAAGAAATCCTAAGAGCGTCCTCGTCCGGACTGACGACCGGCGGGAAAGCTGCGGACCGGATACGGGCCTGGACCAGTGCCGGTGCCGGGCGGCGGTGACCCGCGCCTATGCCGGCATGCAGGCGAGCGGCGTGCCGGACGCCGTCGCGCTGGAAGCCGCGACCCGCGTCTATCATTACCACCATCCCGAAGTGGCGATGGTGAAGGCCCATGAGATCGTCGAAACCTGGGTCTTCCGCGGCACCGTCCACTGACCGCTTCCTGACAACGCCCACATAACTTCATCCTGAGCTTGTCGAAGGATGCGGGCCCGCATGGTTCGACAGGCTCACCATGAGGTCGTGAGATCGTCTGTCCCCCTGTTGCTCCCAAGCCACGACTGTGGTCAAAAAATCCCAAGGTAAGAATCTGGATAGGAAGCCGGACTATGATCGGCTTCTTCACGGACGTGCTGACGGTGGGATAGGTAAATAATCGGCATGATGAGCAAGGGGACAGGCGGCCGGCGGCTTCTCGTCGCGGTCCTGGCGACGGCGACGTGCCTGGCGCTGGGGGCTTCGGAAAAGGCGCGCGCGGTAGGTGAGGCGGCGGAGCCGGAAGGGCCGGCCGGCGGCGCGGCTGACGAAGAAATCTTCACCATCGCGGTGATGGGGGATTCCTTCGCCGATGGCATCTGGGGCGGCCTCTACCGGCGTCTACAGCGGGACCCGAAATTCGAGATCCTGCGTCTGGCGAAGAACTCCACCGGCCTGGCCCGGCCGGATTACTATGATTGGCAGGCGGTGCTGGAGGATGTCCTCGCCGACCATCAGGTCGACGCCGCAATCGTGGCGCTGGGCATCAACGACAATCAGGAACTCTACGTCGACGGCCGCCGCCGCTATCTTTTCGCGACGGAGGAATGGGATCGCCTCTATCGGGAACGGGTCGAGGCGCTGATGGGCCGGCTGGTCGAAGCCGAGGTGCCGACCTTCTGGATCGGCCTTCCCGCGATGCGCGACGACGAGCTTTCCGGGGAAGTCAGCCATCTGAACGTGATCTTCGAGGATTGCGCCGGTGAGATCGGCGTCACCTTCATCCCGACCTGGGCGGCGACGGTCGACGAGGAGGGGGAGTTCGCATCCCACCTGAAGGATGAGGACGGGCGGCCGACGCCGATCCGGATGAATGACGGCGTCCATTTCACTGGACAGGGCTACACGATGCTGACGACGCTCGTCCTGGAAGTGATGCGCGGTGAACTGGCGGTGTTCGCCGCGGACGAGGCGTCGTGACCCGCCGGCTACGGGCCCTGGGCCTGGCGGCGGCGCTTCTGGCGCTGGCCCAATGCACGACGCCGCCACCCTCTTCTTCGCCTCCGCCTGCGCAGAGCCGGCTGGACGGGCAGGCAAGGGTGCTGGAGCCTTTCTTCAACGCGCTGGCGGAGCTTGAGGATGGCTCGGCCGATGGGCCGGTGGTCGTCGTCCAGCTTGGCGACAGCCACACCGCCGGGGACCAGTTCAGCGGTAAGATCAGGGAACGGCTGCAACAGCGTTTCGGTAACGCCGGTCGTGGCATGCTGCCGCCCGGCGTGCCGTTCGATTACTACCGCCCGACCGGTGTCGAGGTGACGCAAACCGATGGCTGGCGCATCGCCAACAGCTTCGACCGGGACGATGCCGGCATCTTCGGCCTATCCGGCTTCCGGGCGGAGACCGGCCGCGCCGGCGCGGCGATGGTTCTTACAGCGACCGGCGATGCCGGGTTCGACCGCGCGGCCGTCGACATCCTTCGCCAGCCGGCGGGCGGGGCGCTGATCGCCCGAATCGATGACGGTCCTCCCACCCGCATCGAAACGGCGGGCACGGGCACGGGCTGGATCGACATTCCGACGCCGCCGGACAGCCGGACCCTGACTCTGGAAACGGCGGGGGACGGACCTGTGTCGCTGCTGGGTTGGAGCGTCGGCCGGTCCCGGCCCGGAGTCGTGTTGGACAGCCACGGCATCGTCGGCGCCACCGTCAATGTCGTCGGTCGCTGGTCGCGGGAAGCCGTAACCGCCGATCTGGCGGCGCGGAACCCCGATCTGGTGATCCTGGTCTACGGCACCAATGAAGGGTTCAATGACGGGCTCGATCCCGCCGCATACCAACGGGATTTCGCGGCGCGGCTGGATTTCCTGAAGCGGGCCGCGCCGGGGGCGGCGTTCCTGGTCGTGGGGCCTCCCGACGGAAACCGTCTTCCCGAGGGCTGCGCGCGGGAGGGACAACCCTTTTCCTGCACCCCTGAAGCTGCGGCCGGCTCCTGCGCATGGTCGCCGCCGCCGATGCTGGACGAGGTTCGCGCCATCCAGCGGCAGGCGGCGCTGGAGCAGCGGGCCTATTACTGGGACTGGAGCCAGGTGATGGGCGGCGTCTGCGGGACCCATCGGTGGACGAGGCTCGACCCGCCGCTGACCTATGGCGACCATGTCCACATGACCAGTGCCGGCTACGCCCGGTCGGCCGATGCGCTGGTCGATCATCTCATGATGCTCTATGACCGCTATCGGGGCGAGGGCGACCAGATGGCCTCGCGATGATGGCGTTCCCCATCGGCGGCCGATCCTGACCGCATGCTGTTCCCGACGCTCGATTTCGGCCTGTTCTTCCTGGCGGCCTTCGCCCTTTCCTGGGCGCTGCGCGACCGGCTGACCGCCCGCAAGCTGGTATTGCTGGGGTTCAGCTATTTCTTCTACGGCTATTGGGACTGGCGGTTCTGCTTCCTTCTCGCCGGAAGCTCGCTCCTGAACTACGCGGCCGGGCTGGCGATCGGCCGGACGGCGGATCGAAGGGCGCGGCGCGCGATCCTGACGGCGGCGGTGGCGGTCAATCTCGGCGTGCTGGCCTTCTTCAAATATTACGGCTTCTTCCTCCGCTCCCTGAGCGACCTTCTCTTCTCCCTGGGTCTGGAACGCGACCTGCCGTTCCTGGAGATCATCCTGCCGGTCGGCATCTCCTTCTTCACCTTCCAGGGCATCTCCTACGTCGTCGACGTCTATCGGGGGGACGTGCGGGCGGCGCGGTCGCCGCTCGACCTCCTGCTCTACATCTCCTTCTTTCCGCAGCTCGTGGCCGGGCCGATCGTACGGGCGTCCACCTTCCTGCCTCAGCTTGCGTCGAAGCCCGATCCCGACCGCATCCTGGCCGCGACGGGCCTGCTGCTGATCCTGCTGGGGCTGTTCAAGAAGATCGTCATCGCCAACTATCTGGCGACGGGAATGGTCGATCTGGTGTTCCTGGCGCCGACCTTCCACGGCCCCGTGGACCTGACGCTGGGGGCCTATGGCTATGCGATCCAGATCTATTGCGATTTCAGCGCCTACAGCGACATCGCCATAGGCGTCGCGGCCCTGCTGGGCTTCCGCTTCCAGCGCAATTTCGACCAGCCCTACCGGTCGGAAAGCCTGCGGGAGTTCTGGCGGCGCTGGCATATCTCCCTCTCCACCTGGCTGCGCGACTATCTCTACATCCCGCTGGGCGGCAGCCGGGGCGGGCGGCTGGCGACGGCGCGCAATCTGATGGTCACGATGCTGCTGGGCGGCTTCTGGCACGGCGCGGCCTGGACCTTCGTCTTCTGGGGCTTCCTGCACGGGGCGGGTCTGGTGGTTGAAAGGGCGCTGGGGTGGGGCGGCGTCGCCGGCCGCGCCCTATGGCGGCGGGCGCTGTCGGTGCTGGGGGTCTTCCATTTCGTCTGCCTGGGCTGGATATTCTTTCGGGCGGAGAATTTCGGATATGCGGTCGACTACCTCCTCTCCTTCGCCAATCTGGAGGCGCCGGTCATGTTCCTGCGACCGCTGATCCTGGCGCTGCTGGCGCTGGGTGCGATCGGCCAGTTCCTGCCGCCATCGTTGATGCCGCGAGCCGCCACGGCCTTCGCCCGATGGCCGGTCCTGGCGCAGAGCGTCGCGGTCGGCGGCGCGATCGTCGCCATCGATGCGCTGGGGCCCGTCGGCGTCGCGCCTTTCATCTACTTCCAGTTCTAGGGAGGAGTGCATGGACGATAGCGAAGTCATCCATGACCCGGCGCCGATGAAGCTGCGGCGCGTGGCGGCGATCCTCGCCGTCGCCTCCCTGGCGGCGTTGACGCTCAACCCCTGGGCGCTTGTCGACTGGGCGTTCGAGCTGCCGCTGGCGCTGGGGCCGGCGCGGATCCTCCTGATCGACGCCGCGACCGTGTGGGCGGAGGCGGCGGACGCCATCGGGCTGACTGCCTTTCATGACGGGCTGCGGTCGCTGTTCGGCCTGCTTCAATCGGCCTGACTGGCGCGCTCTCCGGCGGTCGTGCTAGACCGCCGGTCATGTTCCGACCTTCACCAGAGGCTCCACATCCATGACCGCCGTTCCCAACCGCCGCACCGGCGCGCAGGCCCTTGTCGACGCTCTCCGCATCCACAAGGTGGACACGATCTTCTGCGTGCCGGGGGAGAGCTACCTGGCGGTGCTGGACGCGCTGCACGATGTGAAGGAGGAGATCAGGCTGATCGTCTGCCGGCATGAGGGTGGCGCGGCGAACATGGCCGAAGCCTATGGCAAGCTGACCGGCAAGCCCGGCATCTGCTTCGTGACGCGGGGGCCGGGCGTGTTCAACGCCTCGATCGGGATCCACACCGCCTTCCAGGATTCCACGCCGATGATCCTGTTCATGGGGCAGGTCGGCCGCGCGGATTTCGAACGGGAGGCGTTCCAGGAGGTCGACGTCCGGAAGGTCTTTGCCTCCACCGCCAAGTGGGCGGCGCAGATCGACGATGCCGACCGGGTGCCGGAGATGGTGGGCCACGCCTTCCACGCCGCAATCAACGGCCGGCCGGGGCCGGTGGTGATAGCCCTGCCGGAGGACATGCTGACCGCGCCCAGCGCCGCTTCCGACATCGGGCCCTACCGGCGGGCCGAGGCGGCGCCGGCCCCTGAGGACATGGCGGCGCTGCGAGACCTTCTGGAGAAGGCCGAACGCCCCTTCCTGCTGGTCGGCGGCGGCGGCTGGGATGAGGACGCCAAGGCGGGGCTGGAGGCGTTCGCCGCCGCCAACCATCTGCCCGTCGGCACCGCGTTCCGCCGCCAGGATCATTTCGACAACGACCATCCCTGCTATGCCGGCGATGTCGGCATCGCCATAAACCCGGCGCTGGCGCAGATGGTGCGCGACTCCGACCTGCTGATCGTCGTCGGCCCTCGGCTGGGCGAGATGACGACGGGCGGCTACGGGCTGCTGACGCCGCCGGAGATCGAGGCGACGCTGGTCCATGTGCTGCCGGGCGCGGACGAGCTGGGGCATGTCTATCGGGCCGACCTGCCGATCGTCGCCACGCCCCGCCGTTTCGCCGAGGCTGCCGAGGCCATGAAGCCGATTGCTGAGCCCCGCTGGCGCGCCCGGACGGAGGAGGCGCGCCGGACCTATGAGGCGTGGCAGCGTCCCGACGCCAATCCCGGCGCGGTCCAGATGGGCGAGATCATGGGCTGGCTGCGCGAGAAGCTGCCGGCCGATGCGGTCATCACCAACGGGGCGGGCAACTATGCCGGCTGGGTCCACCGCTTCCATCGCTTCCGCCGGTTCGGCACCCAGCTTGCCCCAACCAGTGGGGCGATGGGCTATGGGATGCCGGCGGCCGTGGCGGCCAAGGCCGTCCATCCTGATCGACCGGCTATCTGCTTCGCCGGCGACGGCTGTTTCATGATGAACGGGCAGGAGCTGGCGACGGCGGTCCAGCACGACCTGCCGGTGATCGTGATCGTCGTCAACAACGGCATGTACGGCACCATCCGCATGCACCAGGAGACGCACTATCCCGGCCGCGTCTCCGGCACCGGGCTTTCCAATCCGGATTTCGCGGCCCTGGCGCGGTCCTACGGGGCGCTGGGCGAGACGGTGGAAAAGACCGAGCAGTTCGCGCCGGCCTTCGAACGCATCCTGGCGTCGGGCAAGCCGGGGCTGATCGAGGTCCGGATCGATCCGGAGACGATCACCACCCGCACGACCCTCACCCGCATCCGCGAAACCGCGCTCGCGCGGTAGAGGCTCAGTCCGCGCCCGCGCTTGCCGCCATCGGCGGCGCGGGACGGGGCAGGACGGTCAGCGCCAGCCCGGCGAAGACGAGCGCGGCGGCGATCAGCTTCGCCGTCGTCAGCTCTTCGCCCAGGAAAAGGGCGGCGGAACTCATCCCGAAGATCGGGACCAACAGGCTGAAGGGCGCGACCAGCGTGGCGGAATAGGTCCGCAGCAGATAGCCCCAGAGCCCGAAGCCCACCACGGTAGCGACGATGGCGACATAGGCCAGCGCGCCCGCGCCGATCAGATCGATCGATATCAGCGCCGCCGACATCGCCTCAGGGCCCTCCAGCCACCAGGACAATGCCAGCAGCGGCAGGGGAGGCACCAGGCTGACCCAGACGATCAGCGCCATCATGTTGGGCGGGCGCGCGACCTTCATCGCGATGTTGGACAGGCCCCAGGCTGCCGCCGCGGCAACCGTCAGCGTCAGGCCGGCGAAGGCGCCGTCGATCGGCAGGGACGAGGCGATGAGGCCGACGCCGGCAAACGCGATGACCATGCCCGCCACCTGCGTCCGGCGCGGCCGGTCGCCCAGCAGGAAGATCGCGAAGATCGCCGTGAAGAAGGCCTGCGTCTGGAGGACGAGGGAGGCGAGGCCGGCCGGCATGCCGATGTAGATCCCGACAAATAGCAGGCCGAACTTCACCACCCCCAGCATGAATCCGATGATGAGGATCCAGCGCCAGGGCACGCCCGGCCTTCCGACGAAGAAGATGAAAGGCAGCGAAGCGGCCATGAAGCGCAGGGCGGAGAAGAGGAGCGGCGGGAATGCGTCCAGCCCCACCTTGATCATCACGAAGTTGAAACCCCAGATCGCCGTGATCAGGATGGCGAGGGCAATATCGCGCGCTGACATTGTGGTTGCTTCCGTCGGAGGGACGGAACAGCGTTTCAGGCGCTACCCGCCGGCGCAAGCGCGGACTTGTCGGGTGACAATCGGAGATGGCGGCGCCGAGTTGGGATGTGTCAGTTCGCGGCGACGGGCGCGCCGCCCAAGCAGCTCTGGACGATGTAATAGCACTGGCCGTAGCGGGAGCCGATGCCGGGCACGGTGTTGTAGGTGATGTTGGAGACGATTCCGTTTTCCAGCGTGAAGGTCGCCTCGCACATGTCGGAATGGATGTCGGTTCCGAACGGGATACCGATGCCGGTGCCGAAATGGCCCGTCCCGCCGAAAACGCCGACGCTGGCGCTGGGTGTGGAATAGAGCCGCTCGCTCTCATAGGTGAAATAATCCCGGTAGCCGTCGCTGCGTGAGCGGTCCGGAACGCCGGCGCAGGACAGCAGCACCTCTTCCGGCATGCCGATCAGCGCCGTGCGCGCGATCTCCGCCTGCTGGGCGCGCGAATTGGCGCAACCTGCAAGGCCGATCGCGAGAAGGGCCGCCATTGCGGCGCGGGCGGGAATGGACATGAGGTCACCTCCGGAAACGGTTGCTTTCACCTTAAACACCGATCCTGGAGATTCTGGGGCAGGCATGCGCCTGTCAGGCGTCCAGATGATTTCCGATGGTCGCCGCCATGTCGTCCGCGGAGGTGCCGTAGGGGAATATCTCCACCGTCGTTCCCTCCGGATCGACCAGATAGATGAACGCCGAATGGTCCATCAGATAGTCGTCGGTGCCTTCGGTCTCCACCTTCTGATAATAGACCCGGTAGGCGTTCGCGGCCTCCGCCACCTGTTCCGGCGTGCCGGTCAGGCCGACGAAGCGGTCGTGGAACAGGCCGACATAGGCGTCCAGCTTCTCCGGCGTGTCCCGTTCCGGATCGATGGTGATGAAGATCGGCTGAACCTTGGCCGCGTCTTCTTCCTCCAACAGGTCGAGCGTCACCGCCATCTGCGACAGTTCGGTGGGACAGACATCCGGGCAGAAGGTGAAGCCGAAGGCGATGAACTTGTACTGGCCGGGCCAGGATTCCTCGGTCACCGTCGCGCCCGTCTGGTCGACCAGTTCGAACGGCCCGCCGACCGACGCCAGCGCCGCATTACCCGGGCTGCTGGCGTTCCGGATCTGCCACCAGGCGATGCCAGCCGCGAGGATCAGCGTCGGGATGGCGAGCAGGGCTATGCGGGCGACACGCTTCTTCATGGGAGACCGGCTGTGGCTGGGCGTTCAAGGGTCGTGAGCCGATAATATGAGATCGGACGATCGGCGGTATAAGGCCGATCGACGCACCCTAGTGTTCCGATGCTGACGGATGGTTCCCATCCGTCGGCTGAATCGGAACACCAACTTACCGAATCTAGTGCGATTCAGCTTTCAACGCCTGGGAACCAGGCGTTGAAACCATCGCACTAGAGAACGGCGGAAGGATGACCAGCTACGGAACGGACGGCCATGACCGGCGTCAAGGACGCTCAGCGGAAGCCGAAATAGCCGCCGCCCAGGACGATGATCAACACGATCACGATGATTATGATGGTGGTATTGGACATGTGCGCCCTCCCTTGCGGCTCCGCCTTCTATTTCTGCATCGGATAACGGTTCCGGTCGCGGCGGGGTTCCTCCGCTCGGTCCGATCCGGCGCAGATAGGTGAGGCTGGGCATTGTCAGCCGATCCCATAGTGCGTCATGCTTCGATGCTTGGACTTCTGACCGCAGTTCGATGAGGTCGGACCATGTTCTGTGACATCGCCGCCAAGATCGCGGGGAACCCGCCGCAGCTCAACTACGGCGTCGCCGTCGCCGACATCGATCGTGACGGCGCATTCGAGATCATTGTCGCCGGCTTCGGCTGCCCCAGCCAGGTTCTGAAATGGGACGGCGAGGCGCTGTTCGACATCGCCGACGCCGATCTGGCCGATCCCGGGCGGCAGTCGATCGGGGTGGCCGCCGCCGATATCGACGGCGATGGGCGGGAGGAGATCTATATCCTCAATACCGACACCTTCGCCGGCCCGAAGCGATTCGGCGACCGGCTGTTCCAATGGCATGGCGGCTGCTGGCGCGACCTCTTCGATCTGCGGGAGAACAGGGGCGTCCGGAACATCACGGCCGGACGATCGGTCGCCTGCATCGATCGCGGCGGCAACGGGCGCTACGGCTTCGTCGTCGCCAATTACGGCGGTCCTTTCCGGCTCTATGAGATGGCCCCCGGCGACCGGCTGGCCGACGCCGCGGCGGAGGCGGAGATCAACGGCATCACCGGCGGGCGGAGCCTGACCTGCCTGCCAATCGTCAGCGACCGGATGGACATCTTCGCGGTCAACGAGAATGGAGCCAACTTCCTGTTCCGCAATGACGGTGTGGGCCGGTTCGACGAGCTGGCGCTGGATCTGGGGCTGGGCGACAGGCAGTGTCACGGGAGGGGCGTCACCGCGCTGGACGCCAATGGCGATGGGCTGTTCGATCTGGCCTACGGCAATTGGGAAGGCCCGCACCGGCTGATGATCCAGGGCGCGGACGGGACGTTCCGCGACGGCGCGCCGGAGGATTACGCGCTGCCGTCCCGCGTCCGCACGGTGATCGCGGCCGATTTCGACAATGACGGGTATGAGGAGATCTTCTTCAACAATATCGGCCAGCCCAACCGGCTGTTCGGCTGGCGGCATGGCGACTGGCGGCGGATCGACATCGGCGCGGCCGCCGAACCGCGCGGTCTGGGCACCGGCGCGGCGGTGGCCGATATCGACGGCGACGGCGTTCTGGAACTGCTGGTGGCGCATGGCGAGGCCGGCGCGCAGCCCCTGACGCTCTACAAGGCGCGTCCCAACAACCATGGCTGGCTGAGGGTCCGGCCGCTGACGTCTTCAGGTGCGCCGGCGCGAGGGGCCGTGGTGAGGTGCCGTGTCGCCGGGCGGACGATGATCCGCGCCATCGACGCCGGCAGCGGCTACCTCTGCCAGATGGAGCCAGTGGCGCATTTCGGGCTGGGGACGGAAACCTCCGTCGAAAGCATCGAGATCCGCTGGCCCGACGGCGCGCGGCTGCATATCGAGAATCCGGCCACGGGCGGCGAACTGCCTGTCTCCCATCCCGGCACGGTGGGCGCGGACGGCCCGCCCAAGCGCGCCCGCTGACCGGCTCTATTCCAGCGCATGGACGAAGCGCAGCATCCGCCGTTCGTGGATCGTCAGCCAATGGATAATCATCCTTCGATCGGGGATTGTAGTGGGAGCGAGTCGATCATATTGTCGGAATGTGTGTTGAAGATGTTTTGCCGCGTACTGGAAATAGCATTGTTGTCGTAAATTTATTTCTTATTGCGGGGATTAGATAATGCGCAATGACCTGAAAGTGTCCGATCTTAGAAATGGCGACATAGTCATTTGGAAGATGGAAGGTTCTGCTGCTAGTCATGTCGAGATTTACACCGGCTCTTCGCATTTTGCGAGCACCTCCGTTCATGCAGTTAACAATCCTGAAAAGGCCATGACCAAAATCATGGCGAATAGTTTCCGGGGCGCGTTTTTTAAACAGATATTTAGAATGAAAGGGAGGCCGCAACATCTCCGGCGTTCGCTGAGACAGGTGAATCGCTGGGCAAGATTTGAATCGCCCTATGATAAATTCAGGATCGACCTCAAGACGAAATTCCGTAATTCCACTACCTCGAAATTTGGAAATGAAGGCGCAAAGCATGTGCTCATGCAGCAGCTTTTTCATGAGCAAGGCTGTTTTCGCGCCATCAAGTTCGCGGCCCGTAGGCGTCAAATCATGTGCTACCCGGGCGACGATGAGAGTTTCACGGGAAGAGGCGTCACCTGCTGTATGTTCGCGATTCTTTGTTACCAGGTCGCGGGATTGGTCAACTACGTCACGCCGATAGAATCCAATGATTTTGATCTGCGGGTTTCCGATAAGAAAATGACTGAATCCGAGTTAAAAAATTTAGTTAAGCTAATGAAAAAGAAGCCGAACAACATAGATATTCAAGCATACAAGAGATATATAAGCAAATTGCATTCTAAAAATCCATACGATATAGATTGGAAAAGCCTCGGTGAGCCCCCGATGTTGAGAAATGGAGGGGGTCGCCCAAGATCGAGCGACTATTCATTTTTGCCGTCACTTAACTTTTGGAAAGATTCAAGTCAGCCAATTACAACGCTCGATTGGGCCCAGGTAATCACCCCAGGCCTGATGCTGGATGCAAAAATCGCGAATCCGGAAGACCTGTTCCGCGCTTTATCCTTTGATGTCTCCAACTGGAGGCATGTCGGGTCGATGGCCCAGGAAAATGGACAGGCGCCCAGCGAAGAAGAGAAAGCCCTTTACCAAGGACAGTTGAGGGCTTACGCGGAGAAGGCGGAGGCGCGGCGCGGACGATATTAGAACGGTCGTCGGTGTTTTGCGCTTCAACGGGCATGATTCGGATGAACCAGGCTACGTTCCCTTGTCGCTCCCCCCTCTCCCAGGAGTTTCCTTCCGTGGCGATTCAGCACCCCTATCTGATGTTCCTCGGCGACGCCCCCGACCAGCTTGCCGCCAAGACCGCGAACGGAGTCGCGCAATGGCGGCGCGACTGGTGCCTCGGGCAGTTGCGGCTGGAAGGATGCAAGGCGGACCTGAAGCTGCCGAACATGACGCTGGAGGAAGCCGCCGAAAAGGGCGTGAAGACGCTGGTCATCGGCGTCGCCAATCGGGGCGGCAGGATCGCTCCGCACTGGCAGGACACGATCCTGCGGGCGCTTGATCTGGGCATGGATGTCGCGTCGGGCCTGCACAACAAGGTGGCAGCGCTGCCGGCAGTGGCGCAGAAGGCGAAGGATCTGGGGCGGAACCTTTTCGACGTTCGTCATCCCGCTCAGGATTTCGATGTCGGCAGCGGCGCGCCCCGGACCGGCAAGCGGCTTCTGACGGTCGGCACCGACTGCTCCGTCGGCAAGATGTTCACGTCGCTCGCGCTGGAGAAGGAGATGCGGGCGAGGGGCTGGAAGGCCGATTTCCGCGCCACCGGCCAGACCGGCATCTTCATCGCCGGGTCGGGCGTTTCGGTCGACGCCGTGATCTCCGACTTCATCTCCGGCGCGACGGAATGGCTGTCCCCGGCGAACGACGAGGATCACTGGGATCTGATCGAGGGTCAGGGATCGCTGTTCCACGCTTCCTTCGCCGGCGTCTCCATGGGGCTGCTGCACGGCGCGCAGGCGGACGCGCTGGTGATGTGCCATGAGCCCGGACGTCCGCACATGCGCGGCCTGCCACACTACAAGCTGCCGGACATCGCCGACTGCATCGCGCTGACCGAACGGTGCGCGCGGCTGACCAACCCGAACGCCAAGGTGATCGGCTTCGCCTGCAATACCTCGGCCCTTTCGGAAGAGGAGATGAAGCGTACGCTGGGCGAGCTTTCCGACACGTACGGGATGCCGGCCGTCGACCCCGTACGCACCGGGGTCGCCGCCATCGTCGACCGGCTGGCCTAACGATCATGGCGCGGAAAATCTCAATCGCCCGGGAATCCTGGCCGATCCAGGGGACCTTCACCATCTCCCGCGGCAGCAGGACGGAAGCGTGGGTCCTGACCGTGACGATGGAAGAGGACGGCGCGGTCGGGCGCGGCGAATGCGTACCCTATGCCCGCTACGGGGAAAGCCTCGACAGCGTCACAGCCCAGATCGAAAGCATCCGGGCGGCGCTGGAGGCGGGAATGGACCGGGCGGCGTTGCAGGATGCCCTGCCGGCGGGCGCGGCCCGAAACGCGGTCGATTGCGCGCTGTGGGACCTTGAGGCCAAGCGGTCGGGAACGCCGGTCTGGAAGCTGGCGGGGCTGGAGCCGCTGGGTCCTGTAACAACCGCCTATACCCTCAGCCTCGGCAGTGTCGAGAGCATGGGGGAGAAGGCGCGGGAGGCGTCCCACCGGCCGCTCCTGAAGCTGAAGCTGACCGGCGACGGCGATCTGGAGCGGGTGCGGGCCGTGCGCCGCAACGCGCCGGACAGCCGGATCATCGTCGACGCCAACGAGGCCTGGTCGATCGACCATCTGCGGGAATTCGGCGTGTCCTTCCGGGAACTGGGCGTGGAATTGATCGAACAGCCGCTCAAGGCCGGCGAGGATGAGGCGCTGGGTGCCGTCACCTCGCCCATCCCGCTCTGCGCGGACGAGAGCTGCCACGACACGGCGACCCTGCCGGGCCTTGCGGGGCGCTACGCCATGGTCAACATCAAGCTGGACAAGACGGGCGGCCTGACGGAGGCGCTGAAGCTGCGCGCCGCCGCGCGCGCCGCCGGCTTTCAGGTGATGGTCGGCTGCATGGTCGGCACCTCGCTCGCCATGGCGCCGGCGGCGCTCGTGGCCCAGGGCGCGGAAGTCGTCGATCTGGACGGTCCCCTCCTGCTCGCCCGCGACCGCGATCCCGGCCTGCGGTTCGACGGCGCGGAGGTGCAGCCGCCGGAAAGCGTCCTCTGGGGATAGCGGAGGCACGTCGTCAGTGAACGGCTGAGAAAACCGAATTCCATCCTTTTTAAGAATACATCCTATACCGGATGGTAAATTCCGGCGAACTCTGGCATAAGTTCCTCCCGCTGCCCCATGGCGTCTGGCGGTCGCCGCCCGATATAGCACAGAACCATGCCCGATCATTCCGCGCCCGTCGCACCACCGCCCGCCACACCGCCGGCCGGCCCGTCGAACCTTCCGATGTGGTCGTCCTCGCCGGTGATCGAATGGCTCCTCCTGGAAGGCTGGAGGGTGCCTGAGATCGAAGGGCTCCTGAAGCAGGTCTGCGACCGGCTGAACGATGCCGGCGTTCCTCTCTGGCGCGTCTTCTGCACCGTCCCGTCGCTGCACCCCCAATATTTCGGTGAGGCGTTCCGCTGGCAGCAGGGAGAGCCGATCGAGCGCATGCAGGGGATGTGGGACCTCATCGACAGCCCGGAATATCGCGAAAGCCCGATTCGCGTGATCGTGGACGAAGGCGCGGCCGGTATCCGGCGGCGGCTGATCTGTCCGGAAACGCCGCTCGACTACAGCATCCTGACCGACCTGAAGGAGCAGGGGGCGACGGATTACGTCATCCTGCCGCTGGAGTTCACCAACGGGGAGCGGGCGGCGGTGTCCTTCACCAGCAACCATCCCGCTGGCTTCACGACCGCCCACCTGACGCAGTTGAACGATTTGCTGCCCGTCCTGGCGCGGAACATGGAGAATCACTCCCTGCGGTCCACTGCGGTCAATTTGCTGGATACCTATGTCGGCCGGGCGGCGGGATCGCGCATCCTCAGCGGCCAGATCAGGCGGGGCAGCGCCGAATCGATCTATTCGGCGATCTGGTACAGCGATCTTAGGGGCTTCACCACCCTGTCGGAGACCCTGCCGCGCGACAGCGTGATCGCCGCCCTCAACGCTTATCTGGAGGCGATGACGGCGGCGGTGCACAGCCAGCAGGGGCAGGTGCTGAAATTCATCGGCGACGGCATCCTGGCCATGTTCCCGGCGGAGGATGGACAGCCGGCCGGGGAGGCCTGCCGGCGCGCGCTCGCCGCCGCCGACGCGTCGGAGGAGGCGATGGCGCTGGTCAATGAGGGGCGGCTGGCCGTCGACGCGCCGATCCTCGATTACGGGCTCGCTCTCCATCTGGGCGAGGTGATGTTCGGCAATATCGGCGCGGCCGACCGGCTGGACTTCACCGTCATCGGCCCGGCGGTCAATGTCGCCAGCCGGTTGGAACAGCTCTGCAAGGTGCTGCGGCGCCGGCCGCTCTTGTCCAAGGCGTTCGTGGAGGGCTGTGGCGTCGACCAGCCGGTGGAGCCGCTGGGCCGGTACGAGCTGCGGGGGCTGGCCGCCCCCCATGAGGTGTTCGCGCCGTCCCGGAAGGCCTGAGACGCCCACCGCCGATCTGCTAAGCTCCGCTTCGGAATCGGAAGGCGGGAGGATACAGGTGAGGCGGTTTCTGGAACGGGCGATCGATCAGGCGCTGGGGCGGGCGAAAGCCGATCTGGTCGTCAAGAATACCCGCTTCCTCAACGTCGTGACCGGGGAGATCGCGGAAAGCGACATCGCCATCTGCGGCGACCGCATCGTCGGAATCTATGATGATTGCTATGCCGGCGTCAGGGAGATCGACGGGCGCGGCCGGATCTGCGTCCCCGGCTTCATCGATACCCATGTCCATTGCGAATCGACGCTGGTGACGCCGGCGGAGTTCGACCGTTGCGTCCTGCCGCGCGGCACGACGACGGCGATCTGTGACCCGCACGAGATCTGCAACGTGCTGGGCGTGGAAGGCTTGCGCTATTTCCTCGACAGCGCGCTGGAGACGGTGATGGACCTTCGCGTCCAGCTTTCCTCCTGCGTGCCGGCGACGCATCTGGAGACGGCGGGCGCGCGCCTGCTGGCGGAGGATCTGGTCCCTCACCGCGACCATCCGAAGGTGATCGGCCTCGCCGAATTCATGAATTTCCCCGGCGTACTGGCGAAGGATGCCGAAGCGATGGACAAGCTGGCCGCCTTCCAGGACGGCCATATCGACGGCCACGCGCCGCTGCTGCGCGGCCGGGATCTCAACGCCTACCTCTCCTGCCGGGTCCGCAACTGCCATGAGACGACCGGCGCGGACGAGGCGATGGAGAAGCTGCGCAAGGGGATGCAGGTCCTGATCCGCGACGGCAGCGTGTCGAAGGATGTCGAGGCGCTCGCCGGGGTCATCTCGGCGGAGACATCGCCCTTCGTCGCCTTCTGCACCGACGACCGCAATCCGCTGGACATCGCGGAGGAAGGGCATCTGGACCATCTGATCCGCAAGGCGATCGGGCTGGGCGCGCCGGTCGCCCATGTCTATCGGGCGGCAAGCTGGTCTGCCGCGCGCGGCTTCGGGCTGACCGACAGGGGACTGATCGCGCCGGGCTACCGCGCCGACATCGTGATGCTGGACGATCTGGAAAGCTGCGCTGTCGCCAGCGTCATCCAGGCGGGGCGGCTGGCGACGCCAGAAAGCTTCGGCGGCCTCCGCCGCATCGCGCCGGTGGGCGCGGATTCGATCAGGCGCGCTCCCGTCGGGCCGGCAGATTTCAAGGTTCCCGCGCCGGGGCCGACGGGGCCGGTCATCGGCGTGATCCCAGGCAAGATCCTGACCGAATCGCTAACCGCCTCCCTGCCTTACCGCGATGGCTGCCGGGAACCCGACATCGACGCCGACATCCTGAAGATCGCGGTGCTGGAGCGGCATGGCGTCAACGGGAATATCGGGCGCGGTTTCGTGAAGGGCTTCGGCATCCGTGAGGGCGCGCTCGCCTCCTCCGTCGGCCATGACAGCCACAATCTCTGCGTCGTCGGCGCGACTGACGAGGACATGGCGCTGGCGGTCAACCGGCTGATCGAGCTTCAGGGAGGATTCGTCGCCACCCGCGCCGGGAAAATCGTCGGCGAACTGGCGCTGCCGCTGGCGGGGCTGATGAGCCTGGAGGATTTCGAGACGGTGGAAACCGGTCTGATCGCCCTGCGGCAGGCCGTCCGCGCCATGGGCTGCCCGCTGGCCGAACCTTTCCTGCAACTGGCCTTCCTGCCCCTGCCGGTCATCCCCCACCTCAAGATCACCGATCGCGGGCTGGTCGATGTCGACCGGTTCGAACTGGTGGCGTGATCCTTCCTTACCGTCATTCCCGACTTGATCGGAAATGATAACAAAAACAATGTCATGCTGGACTTGATCCAGCATCCATACGGTGTCGACGCCGGGCGAACTTCATCGGAAACGACCAGCAGAAACGGCTCGCGCAACTCCTCATGGTGAACCAGTCGAACCATGTGTGCCTCGCACCTTTCAACAGGCTCAAGGTGAGGAAGAAAGGCGCATTCTCCCGCCAAAAACGTCATGCCGGACCCCGATCCGGCATCCAGGCGCCTTGCCGCTGGAGGCATCCTCATTGGGTGGAGAGAGCCGAAACGGCGCGGCCCCTGGATTCCCGATCAAGTCGGGAATGACCAAAAACAACAAGTGACCGGCAGGGAAAACTATACGTCCAGCACGGACTTCAGCCCCAGGAAGGCGGGGAGGGGGTGCGTCACGATGTAGGTCGGGATGCCCTCCAGGAAGGGGCGCAGGCGGCCCTTGGCTTCGAAGCGGGCGCGGAAGCCGGATTCGGCGAAGACAGTCCCCAGCTTCGGCACGATGCCGCCCGCGACATATATGCCGCCATGGCTGCCCAGGGTCAGCGCCAGATTGCCGGCGACCGTGCCCAGCATGGCGCAGAACATCTCCACAGCCTCGATACAGATCGGGTCGGATTTTGCCAGCGCGGCCTCGGTGACGTCCTTGGGCTCCCGCATCACCGCGTCCTCGATGCCGTCGATGGCGCACAGGCTCTCATAGATGTTGGCGAGGCCCATGCCCGACAGCACCCGTTCGGCGGAGACATGCTGATAGCGCTGGCGCAGGCGCTGCATCACCTTCCCTTCGCGGTCCGTCACCGCCGCCATGGTGACGTGCCCGCCCTCCGCCGCCAGCGGGATCCACCGATCGGCCGACGGGATCAGGCCTGAGACGCCGAGGCCGGTGCCTGGCCCCACGATACCGATCACCGCGCCCGGCTCAGCCCTGCCGCCGCCGATCTGCAGCCGGTCGACATCGGTCAGGTGAGGCACCGACAAGGCCACGGCGGTGAAGTCGTTGACCACCTTCAGCCGGTCCAGCCCCAGCGCGTCGCGCAAGCCCTCGGTTGTGAAGGTCCAGGCGAGGTTGGTCAGGGTGAAGCGGTCGCCGGTGACGGGCCCCGCCACGGCGATCGCCGCGCGATGGGGCGGCCGTTCGGGCTTCACCTTCTCAAGATAGGCCCGGGCTGCCGCCTCCAGCGAGGGATAGTCCGCGCCGCGCAGGATCTCCACCGACCGCACGCCGCGAGCGTCGACCAGCGCGAAGCGGGCGTTGGTGGCGCCGAGGTCGGCAAGCAGGGAAGGAGGCTGGTCGGGCATGGTGTCGGGGCCGGGCGCGACGATTGCAGGGGGCGTCAACCGGAATAGGGGGCGCTGGAGAGCGCGTCAACGAAACGTTCCCGCCAATGGCCGATGTCGCACTCGCGCAGCACGCTCATCATCGCCTGGTGGCGTTCCCGCCTTTCGTCCAGCGGCATGGTCAGGCCGCGCTGCAGGCTTTCGGCCACCCCCTCGACATCATAGGGATTGACGATCAGGGCTCCGCCGCTCAGCTCCGGCGCCGCGCCGGCGAAGCGGGAGAGCACCAGAACGCCCGGATCCTCAGGGTCCTGCGCCGCCACATACTCCTTGGCGACGAGGTTCATGCCGTCCCGCAGCGGCGTGACCAGCCCGATGCGCGCCGACCGGTAGAAACCCAGTAGCGTGCGCCGGGCGAAGCTCCGGTTCAGGTAGCGGATCGGCACCCAGTCGAACTCCGCGAACAGGCCGTTGATGTGGCCAGCCAGCGTCTCCAGTTCCCGCCTGATGTCGGTATATTCCGGCACCTCCGTCCGCGTGGGCGGGGCGACCTGCATGAAGATCACGCCGCCGCGATTGTCCGGATAGTGCTCCAGAAGATCGTTGAACGCCTGGAAGCGCTGCGGCAGGCCCTTGGAATAGTCCAGCCTGTCGACGCCGATGATCAGGTCGCGGTCCTTCAGGCTGTCGCGCAGCCTTTCGGCCTGCCGACTGGCGGCGACGGCGGCGGCCAGCTTCTCGATGTCCGGCGTCTCTATGGAGATGGGAAAGGCCTGGACGCGGATGGTGCGTCCATAGGCGCTGACCAGCCCGTCCTCCCGGATCTCCGCCCCGGCCTCCTGAAGCAGATAGGAGATGAAGGCCGCGCGATCCCGCTCGGTCTGGAACCCGACCACGTCGTAGGCGCACAGCGACCTGACCAGCGTCTCATGGTTCGGCAGCGCGACCAGGATCTCCGGCACCGGCCAGGGCGTGTGCAGATAGAAGCCCATGCGCTGCCGGTGACCCATCTGGCGCAACTGCTCCCCGAACGGGATCAGATGGTAGTCATGGACCCAGACCATGTCGTCCTCGCGCAGCATCGGCGCGAGCCGGCTGGCGAACAGACTGTTGACCCTATGATAGCCGGCATAGGTCCGGCGGGAGAATTCGGTCAGGTCCAGCCGATAGTGGAACAGCGGCCAGAGGGTCGAATTGGCGAAGCCGTTGTAATATTCCTCATAGTCGCGCTGTGTCAGGTCGACCGTCGCCGAGGTGAGCTTCCCGGATTCCGAGATCGTGGGCTGCGCGGAAGGGGATTCCGTCACGTTGCCGCTCCAGCCGAACCAGATGCCTCCGGATTTCCGCAGCGCCGCCAGCACCGCCACCGCCAGCCCGCCGGAACTGGCCTTGCCTTCGGCGATCGGGGCGACCCGGTTGGAGACGACGACGATACGGCTCAAAATGCTTCCTCCCAACTCTTGCTGAGCTTCATCGCGGAATTGATCAGCCCGACCATCGAATAGGTCTGGGGAAAATTGCCCCACAACGCGCCGTCGGTGAGATCGATGTCCTCGCTGAGGACGCCTACCCGGTTCCGCGCCGCCAGCAGCCGTTCGAACAGCGCTCGGGCCTCCTCCCGCCGGCCGGTGGCGGCCAGCGCGTCGACATACCAGAAGGTGCAGACGGTGAAGGCGACCTCCGGCACGCCGAAATCGTCGGCGGCGTGGTAGCGCTTCAGATGGTCGCCGAAGAGGAGATGTTCCTCCACTGCCCGGACCGTGCCGAGGAACATGGGGTCATCGGGCGAAACGAAGCCCAACTCATGCAGAAGCAGCAGGGAGGCGTCCAGATTGTTTCCGCCGAAGGCGTCGACGAAGGTGCCGCGATCCTTGTCGTAGGCTTCTTCCAAAATGACCTTCCGCATCGTGTCGGCTTCCCGCCGCCAGCGGACGGCCCGCTCATCGAGCCCCAGCGCGCCGCCGATCTTGGACAGCCGATCGCACGCCGCCCAGCACATGACGGCCGAGAAGGTGTGAACGTGTTCTCTGTTCCGGAATTCCCAAAGGCCGGCATCTGGCTTGTTCCAGAGTTGAACAGCCTGTTCGCCCAGAAGTTCCAGCCGCTCATAGAGGCTTTCCGTGCCCGGCTGCTCCAGCCGGCGGTCGAAGAAAGCCTGGGCCGACGCCAGGACGACCGCGCCGTAGCTGTCGTTCTGGACCTGGGTGTGCGCGCCGTTGCCGACGCGGACAGGACCCATGCCGCGGTAGCCGCGCAGGCCCTCCACCTCGTACTCCTTCAGGTTCGCCTTCAGGCTGATGGAGAAGAGGGGCTGGAGATAGCCATTGTCGGAACTGGCGACGACATCGGTGATGTAGTGGAGGTAGCTCTCCATCGTCTGCGTCGCGCCCAGCCGGTTCAGCGCAAGGACCACGAAATAGGCGTCGCGCAGCCAGCAGAAGCGGTAGTCCCAATTGCGCAGGGAATGCGGCGCCTCCGGCACCGAAGTGGTCAGCGCGGCGACGATCGCGCCCGTCTCCTCGTAGGAACAGAGCTTGAGCGTGATCGCGGCGCGGATGACCGCGTCCTGCCATTCGTAGGGCAGCGCCAGATAGCGGACGAATTCTCGCCAATAGGCGTCCGTCTGCTCCAGGAAATGCTCCGCCGTCGCCGCGATCGGCGCCGTCAGGCTTTCGTCCGCGCCGAAGATCAGGTGCAGCGGATGCTCCAGGACGAACTGCGTCTCCTCCAGCACGTAGGAGATCGGCGCGTCCGTCGTCAGCCTGAGCGCGCGGTCCGGCCCGACATAGCGGATATGGTTGCTGCCCCGTGTCGTCTCCGGGACGCCGGCCCCGTAGCTGTGCCTGGGACGCATGCGGATCTTCAGCCGGGGCGTGCCGGCGGCGGGCCTTATGATCCGGATCAGCGTCGTCGGCCGGTGATAACGGCCCAGATGGCGGAAGCGGGGCGCGAAATCGATGATCTCCACCGCCTGGCCGTGGGCGTCGTGCAGGGTCGTCACCAGCACCGCGGAATTCCGGCGGTAATGCTGTTCGGACCGTTCGAAATCATCGATCAGGATATCGGCAAAGCCGCCATCCTCCTCCGGCGCCGCGCCGCCTTCCAGACCGTTCATCATCGCGCAGAACACCGGATCGCCGTCCAGGCGCGGGAAGCACGACCAGAGGATGCGCGCGTCGGCGTCGACCAGCGCCGCGATGCTGCAATTGCCGATCGGGGCCAGTTCCAGGCTCGGCGGGGAAGGGATCTTCATCGGACAGCCTCTGTGATTGGGGACTCGGCCAGCGCGCGCAGCCAGCCATGCAGGCTCTCCACCGTCGGCGTCCGGTAGGCGGCGACGGTGGGGGTCCGGTCGCCGACCTGGATCGATGTACCGCCCAGCCGGCGGGCCGCGGCGAAGCCGTGCTCGTCCGTCGCGTCGTCGCCGATGAAGATGGGAAAGCGGCCGGCGAAGGGCGGCAGCACCATCAGATGGTCCACCACATCGGCCTTGCTGACGCCGATCGGCTTGATCTCCAGCACCATCTTTCCTTCCTGAACGTGAAAGGCGGTCTCATGTCCGGTCAGCGCGTCGGCGATCGCGCGCCGGACGGCCGCCTCCAGCTCGGGCGCGGCGCGGTAATGGACCGCCAGGGCCATGCCCTTCGGCTCCAGCCGGACGCCGGGCAGGGATGCGGCGGAAGCGCGCAGCGCGCTTCCGATGGCGTCCAGCGCCTCTATATCCATCTCGTGGTGCCTGATCGTTCCGTCGGGCGTGCGGATCTCCAGCCCGTGCTGGCCGCCGGCGGTCAGGCGCGCCGGCGCCAGTAGCCGGTCCAGATCCCCGATCGCCCGGCCGGACACCAGCGCCACCGCGCCGTCCAGCCGTGCGTCCAGGGATCGGAGGAGCGGCGGCAGCGTTTCGGGCACATGGACGGCTTCGGGATGGCTG
This sequence comes from Inquilinus sp. CAU 1745, assembly GCF_039839375.1. Taxonomy (NCBI): domain Bacteria; kingdom Pseudomonadati; phylum Pseudomonadota; class Alphaproteobacteria; order Rhodospirillales; family Rhodospirillaceae; genus Inquilinus; species Inquilinus sp. CAU 1745. The sequence goes on along the minus strand of NZ_JBDOQU010000006.1, from coordinate 95,839 downwards.
GCGATATCGATCAGCGTGCCGTCGACATCCAGGAAAAGCGCGATGGGCCGGTCGGGCGGGGGCAGCGTCGCCAAATCGGCGGGGGCCTGGGACAAGGGCGATACTCGGATTCGGGCCAGGGAGAGGGGCGACAACCATACCTTCGCCCCGGCCGTTTTTGAACAGGGACGATCCGGCGCGACAAAACCGCTTATGTGCATTGCAGCATGATAGGCGCGTCTAGTATATCGGCTGGCGGATTGCCTTCAGCAACTAAGATCATGAATTTCCAAGGCGGAGTCATTTTTCCCTTGAACAATGGATGCAAGGCGCGCATATTGTGCAGTGCGACATGCAGTTGATGCCTCTGTCGTAAACGCACTTCTTGGGCGTTTCCTCCCTAAACTTGGGCTGCTCGTTCGGGCAGCCCAATTTTTTTGCCCGATCCCCGCCGGGACACCGGATCAGGCGTCGTAGCCCTTGTGCAGCAGCCGGTCGGACGGCAGCACCGTCGCCGGCTCCAGATCCGCCATTTCCTTCAGACGCGCGTAGAAGGGCGTGAAATCAGGCGCGGTGGCCTCGAACAGCTCCTCGAAGCTGTCGATGACGAAGTAGGTCTCCTGGAAGCTGTCGATCCTGTAGTCGGTGCGCATCACCCGCATCAGGTCGAAGCCGATCCTGTTGGGCTTCGGGTCGTCCATCGAATAGACGCTCTCCCCTTTGGAGGAGAGGATGCCCGCGCCATAGATGCGCAGGCCGTCGCCGTTCCGGATCAGCCCGAACTCCACCGTATACCAGTAGAGCCGCGCCAGATGGTGCAGGCTGTCCTGCTTCAGCGCCTTCAGCCCGCCTTGACCGTAAGCCTGCATATAATCGGCGAAGATCGGGTTCATCAGCAGCGGAACGTGGCCGAACACGTCGTGGAAGACATCTGGCTCCTCGAGATAGTCCATCTCCTCCGGCTTGCAGATGAAGCAGGTGGCGGGGAAACGGCGGTTGGCCAGATGGTCGAAGAAGATGGCGTCGGGCACCAGGCCTGAGACGGCGACGATCCGCCAGCCGGTGGCCCGGCCCAGCGCCTCGTTCAGCCTGCGGAAGTCCGGAACGCCGTCGGCGGCGATGGCCAGGCCGTCGAGGCCGTGGACGAATTCCGGCGTCGCCCGGTCCTTCAGCAGGTCGGCCTGCCGGTGATAGAGGGTGCGCCAGACGCCATGCTCCTCGGCGCTATAGGCTTCCCAATCCTGATCGATGGTGAAATCGGCGCGCGGCTCCGGCGCACGCCCCGGCATATGCCTTTGCGACTGTGCCATCTCGGGCATCCTCCACGTCGGTGGATCGTTGCCGTCGAGCGTGAACCTCTCCCGACCCGCGTTCAAGTCGGACGGGAAGGGCTTCGGTGGTGGAAAATTCAGACGGCGGCCAGCGCCGCCAGATCCACCCGGCCCAGCCGGTCGACCAGCCAGGCCATCTGCTGGGCCAGATCGTCCAGGAACGGCTTCCGGGTCATCGTCGCCTCGTCCATGTAGAGCGAGCGGTTGATCTCGATCTGTAGCGCGTGAACGCCCGCGCGGGGGCGGCCGTAATGCCGGGTGGTGAAGCCGCCGGCATAGGGGGCGTTGCGGCTGACCCGGTAGCCGCGGTCCGCCAGCCACCGCTCCGCGGCATCGGTGACGGCGGCGGTGCAGGCGCTGCCATGGCAATCGCCCAGCACGAAATCCGGCGCCACGCGACGGTCGCCGGGAAGGCCGCCAACGGACGGCATGGAATGGCAGTCGATCACCAGGCAGGCGCCGAACCGCCGTTTCGTATCGTCGATCAGCCGCTTCAGCGCGGCGTGATAGGGGTGGTAGAACCGGTCGATGCGGGATTGCGCCTCCGCGAAGCTCAGCTGGCGGGAATAGATTTCCTGCCCGTGGGCGACGACCCGCGCGATGGTTCCCAGCCCGGCCGCCACCCGGGGCGATCTCGTATTCACGTAGGCTGGCAGGGGATCCTCGAACATCTCCGGATCCAGCTCGAACGCTTCCCGGTTGACGTCCAGATAGGCGCGCGGGAACAGCGCCTTCAGCAGCGGCGCGCCATGGGCCGGCGCCAGCTCGAATATCTCGTCGACGAAGCCGTCCTCGGATTTCCGGAGGGTGTGCGGGTCCAGCCGGCTGCTGGCCAGCAGATCTTCGGGATAGCGGCGGCCGCTATGGGGCGAGGCGAGCACGACCGGCAGCGTCTGGCCGTCCGGCGCCAATATCTCCAGCACCCGGTCGATGCTGTTATCGCTCGTCGCGCGGCAGTCCATGATGTTCTCTTATCCCGATTCCGATCCTCTGTCATCCGGCGGCGCCGGGGCGTTTGCCATCGCCCTCGGCTTGTCCCATCTTACGCGTGACAGGCCGTCGCCGTCGGGGAGGCCGAAAGCAAGCGAAACGGGTATCCATGGCGCGCATATTGCTGGCCGAAGACGATGCGTCCATGCGGCAGTTCCTGGCCGCGGCCCTGACCCGCGCCGGACATGCGGTGGAAGCGGTGGAGGATGGGGAGAAGGCCTACGCCGTCGTTCGCGAGGGCAGGCATGATCTGCTGCTCGCCGACATCGTGATGCCCGGCATGGACGGGATCGAACTGGCCCGCCGGGCGGCGGAGGTGGCGCCGACGCTGAAGATCATGTTCATCACCGGTTTCGCCGCGATCGCGATGAAGCACCGCTACCATGTGGGACCCAGGGCGCAGATCCTCTCCAAGCCCTTCCATCTGCGCGATCTGGTGGACCAGGTCGACCGCCTCCTGTCCGCCTGACGGCGCGGCCGGCAAAAATCCGCCACCAGACCCTTGCGCCCCCACGCACCCGATGCTAAATCCCCGATCCGCGCCGGCAAGACCCGCCGTCGTCGCGCAATAGTGGGCGGTTAGCTCAGCGGGAGAGCACTACGTTGACATCGTAGGGGTCACTGGTTCAATCCCAGTACCGCCCACCATAGATTTCAATGACTTAATGGACTCCCTGCTTCTCTTTTGATGTTCCTGCCGGCGATGCTGCTGACGGAGGCGGACGTCAGGGTGAAGTTCACGGCGCGGTGGTGTCGGTCAGCCAGGTGTCCCGTGCGTGCTGGCGACGACGATCCCGCTCAGCTTCCGCAATCTCATGATCCTCTGGTTCGAACGGACGGCGCTCAGCATTCTTCTCACCGCGCCGATTGCCTGGGCCGCCGTGCGTATGGGCTGGCTTGCCGCCGGCTGAGCGTTATCGCCCGAGCCTTCGCCTGCTGGCCGCAAGCCTGGAGAGGCCGGTCGCGAAATCTTCTCCGGAGATGTCCCGCTCGGGCAGCGCGCCCATGAGATCATGCGCTTCAGCGATGGCGCGGGCGAGATCGCCATGCAGGCCCAACCCGTCGAGCGTCGCGGCGCTTTCCCTCATTTCCGCGGCCCGGCGCGTGCCATGTTTCAGCATCCGTTCGATATTGTATTCCGCGATGCCGGGCCAGCCGAGGCCGGGATAGGATTTCTCCAGCGATTCCAGGACATGGTCCAGGCAGCCCGAGGCGGACGCCGCCAGCATCGCCTCGACGGTGATCGCCTCCAGCCCCTTCACGAACAGGCTGCGGACCATCTTGATGGCAGTCGCGGCGCCGGGCTCCGGCCCCACCAGGTCGAAATCGAATTCCAGCGCCTCCACCCGCCGCAACGCCGCCGGCTCAAGGGGGCCGGCCAGCAGCACCGGCGTCCGGTGTCCCCTCGGTTTGACCGGCGCCATCACGGCCATGTCGATATAACAGGCTCCCGCCTGCGTCAGCAGACCGGCGCTCTCCCGCTTGCGGCCTGGGGAGACGGAATTGATGTCGAAATAGATCTGCCCTCGCCGCGCATGTCCAGCCGCCGACCGCGCCGCCTCCAGGCTCTGGTCCGCCGTCACCGCGCTGATGATCCAGTCGGCCGACGCCACCGCGTCCACGACCGTTTCCTCGACGGCGACCCCGCGCTCCTTCGCGGCGCGAGCGCACGACCCTTCCATCCCCTCGCGTCCGAAAAGCACGTCATGGGCGGAGAAGCCGATTGCGCCGTCCTTGACGGCCAGGCTGTCATGGAATGCGCGGGCCGCCTCGCCGAAGCCGATGAACGCGATCTTCATGCCTTGCCTCCGCCTAGCCGAACACGACGCCGTCGAAAAGCTTGCGCGCGGTGCGCAGGATCGCCGTCCGGCGAACCGAACCGTCATCGCCCATGGTCGCCAGCACGGTCATCTCGCCGGTCGGATGCTCGACGCTGAGCGTCCTCGTCTCCCCGGCGCCCGTCTCGGCCAGCCCGGCGGCGGGGCCGCCGTCGAGCAGGCATGCCGTCGCCACGCTGACGGCACCCAGCACGCCGATCGACGAATGGCAGCGATGGGGAATGAAGGTGCGGGTGGAGATCGCGCCGCCCTTCCTTGGCGCGGAGACCAGGGTCATCTTGGGCACGGATCTGTCCGCCACGTCGCCCAGATTCATCATCGGTCCCGCCTTCAGCCGGATCGCCTCCAGCTTCCGCCGAAGCTCTCCGTCGGCTTCCAGCGCCGCGGGAGGCTCGTCACCATCGACGCCCAGATCGGACGCCCGCATCACGACGCACGGCATGCCGTTGTCGATCAACGTGACCTTGATCCCCTCGATGACGTCAACGGGGCGGCCGGTCGGCAGGAGCGCTCCGCAGGACGATCCGGCCGTATCCTCGAAAGCGAGGGGGATTGGCGCGGCGGTTCCCGGAACGCCGTCGATCCGAGCCTCCCCGTCATAGGCCACCACGCCCCTGGGCGTCGCGACGGTCGCTATCGCTGTCTGCCCGGTATTCTCCATGAAGATGCGTATCCCGGTCTTCCCATCCTTCGCGGCGACCAGCCCGCGCTCGATCGCGAAGGGGCCGACGCCAGCAAGGATGTTGCCGCAATTCTGCGCGTCGGTGACCACCGGACGGTCGACGAAGACCTGGAGGAACAGGTAGTCGACATCGACCCCCGGCCGCTTCGAGGGGCTGACCACCGCCACCTTGGAGGTCAGCGGATCGCCGCCGCCCATGCCGTCTATCTGGCGGTCGTCGGGCGATCCCATCGCCCTCAGCAGGAATGCGTCCCGCGCATCTGTCTCCGCCGGAAGGTCGGACGCCAGGAAGAAGCCGCCCTTCGAGGTGCCGCCGCGCATCCACATGCAGCGGATCCCGCGCGCCTCCTCAGACATATTTCAGTCCCTTGGCGGCCAGCCTCCCGCGCATGTCGTAGATGTCGATTCCCAGTTCACCCGCCGCCAGGCGCCGGCGCTTGGCTTCCTCGTTCGCCATCCGCTCCCGCGCCTTCTCCAGCACGGCCGCCGCTTCGTCACGCCGGACGACGCAGACGCCGTCATCGTCGGCGACGATCACGTCCCCCGGCTGGACATACGCCTCGGCGCAGACCACCGGCACGTTCACGGAGCCGACCGTCTCCTTGACCGTGCCCTGCGCGAACACCGCCTTCGACCAGACCGGGAACTCCATTTCCGTCAGATCGCGAACGTCCCTCACGCCAGCGTCGATAACGAGACCGACGCAGCCGCGCGCTTTCGCCGAGGTGGCCAGCAGATCGCCGAAATAGCCGTCCTCGCAGGGCGATGTCGGCGCGAGCACCAGGACATCGCCCTTCCTCACCTGCTCGATCGCCACATGGAGCATCCAGTTGTCGCCGGGCGGCGCCGATATGGTCACGGCCGATCCCGCCAGCCGCGCCCCCGGGTAGATCGGCCTCATGCGTGAGGCCAGCAGCCCCTTGCGCCCCTGGGCCTCATGAACCGTGGCGACGCCGCATTCCGCCAGGCCGGCGATGGTCTCGTCATCGGCGCGCTCGATATCCTGAACCACGATCCCGGCCATCACAGCTCATCCACGGTGCGGGGGAAGATCGACTGGAAGCCCTCGGCGTACTTCGCCTCGCGTCCCCCGGATTGGCCTCCGGAATTGCGGCGGAACTGGTTGGCCCGGTTCTCCGCGACGTTGGTGTAGTAGGTCCAGAGATGCTGCTGGCCCTCCATGCATTCGATTGCGGCCTTCTTCCGCTCCCAGACCGGCGTGATGTCCAGAAGGGTGTCCGGCTTCCAGCCGCACCGTTCCGTCTGGTGGGGCTCGAACAGGTAGAGTTGCGGAGCCCCCAGCACCGCCTCGCCGGGATTGTGCCCCCAGGCCTGCGCCACCATGCGGCACTCCAGCGTCGCCCGCGTCGCATAGGGATGGTCGGTGTTGTAGGGATCATCCAGCGAATGCGACAGCATGAAGGAAGGCTGCACCTTGCGGATGACGTCCACCAGCCGGTATTTGGCCTCGCGATCCATCTCCAGCGGATAGTCGCCAAGGTCGAAGAACTGGATGTCGTGCGCCGCCAGCGCTTCGGCGGCGTTCTCCGCCTCCTTCCTGCGGCCGGCCTTCACCTTTTCCAGCGTCATGCCTTCCTGCTTCCACAGCTTGGCGCTTTCGCCCCGTTCGCCGTAGGAGAGGCAGACGATCGTCACCTCATAGCCCCGCGCCGCATGGAGCGCGATGGCGCCGCCGCAGCGCCAGACGAAATCGGCGGAATGCGCGCTGACGACGAGCGCTGTCCTGTTGCTCAATTCGATCTCCTGTCCATCTTGCTCTCCGTCCGCCGCCCGGCGGCGGTCAGACCTTCTCCGCCAGCGCCCCGGCGGGTGCCGCCGATCGAACCGTCTCCGGCCAGTAGAGCCGGGTCGGGTTGTCGACCAGCAATGTCCTCAGCCGCGCCGGATCCGGCGCGACATGGGCCAGCAGGTCGACCAGCGCCCCATCGTCCGGCATATGAACCTTGATGTTCGGATGCGGCCAATCCGTGCCCCACAGCACCCGATCGGTGAAGCGGTCGACCAGCAGCCGCGCGAACGGGACCGCGTCGTGGAAGGGCGGGCCCGCACGCGAGATGCGCTCCGGACCGCAGACCTTCACCCAGAAACGGTCATCCTCCATCAGGTCCAGCAGCATCCCGAATGCGGGCTGCCCGACCCCCTTGCTGGCGTCGACGCGCCCCATATGGTCGATCACCATGGGCAGCGGCAGCTCCTTCAGGAACGGGGCCAGCACCGGCAGGCGGTCGGCGTCGAAATGGACGACGGCGTGCCAGCCCAGCGGCGCGATCTTCTCCACGATCCCCCGGATGCCCCCGAAATCCGCATCCTTGCCGAGATGGGTGACGAAGTTGAACCGGACACCCCGGACGCCGCCCTCATGCAGGGCCCGAAGCTCCGCATCGGTTACATCGGCCCGGACCATGGCGACGCCGCGACAGGCGCCGTCCGAAGCCGCGATCATGTCCAGCATCGCCGAATTGTCGGTCCCGTGGCAGCTTGCCTGAACCAGCACCGCCCGGTCGATCCCGAGATGGCGGTGCAGCGCGAACAGTGTCTCCTTCGGCGCATCGATCGGCGTGTAGGTCCGCTCCGGCGCGAAAGGGAACCGGGCCGCCGGGCCGAAGACATGGCAATGGGCGTCGCACGCCCCCGGCGGCAGGGATATCTCCGGCCGCCGGGGGGACGGGTGGTAGGGTAGGTTGGGGGCGATCATCAGGAAGCCTTCTTGCTTGCGCCGGGCAGGGAGATGGAAGCCGATCCGGCGACCTCCCGGAAGACGAGCCACGCCAGCAGCGCCATGCCGCAAAGCCGTGCAGCCACCGAAAGGACATCGGTCGAGGCGACGTCGGTCGGCCACAGCGTCAGGAGCGAGGCCAGCGCCATGAGGGTCCTGGCGCCGCCGCCCATGGGCCGCCCCAGCCAGCCCGCGAAGGCGATGGTCAGTCCGGTCACGCCGATCACCGCGAACAGGATGGAAAGCGCGATCTGCCCGCCGCTGCCGATCATCAGGAGGCCGGGCATGGTGACGAAGAGGAACGGCACGAGCAGCTTCACGAAGCCCAGGCGAACCGCCTCCACGGCCGTCTTGTTGGCGTCTCCGCCGGAGATGCTGGCCGCCGCGTAGGCGGCGAGCGCGACCGGCGGGGTGATCGCGGAGACCAGCCCGTAGTAGAAGATGAACATGTGCGCGACGATCGCCGGCACGCCCAGCCGCGTGAGCGCCGGAGCCACCAGTACCGCCAGCAGCAGGTAGGCGGCCGATGTCGGCAGCCCCATGCCCAGCACGAAGGATGTCATCGCCGTCAGCACCAGGATCAGCCAGATCTGGCTGCCTCCGACTTCGACGATCATGCCCGACAGCATGAGCCCGAGCCCGGTCAGGTTGAGGACGCCGATCACCGCCCCCGCCGCCGCCACGGCCGCCACGATCGGCGCGGTGGAGACCAGCGTGTCGCGGCACACGACCAGAAGGTCCGTCAGCCCGACCCGCGTCTCACGCCGCCAGGGGGAGATGAGCAGCCCGAAGGCCAGGCACAGCACCGCCGCGCGGGTCGGCGTGAAGCCCATGACCAGCAGGGCCACCAGCCCGACCAGCGGCAGCAGGAGATAGCCCCGGCGCAGCAGCGTTTCCTTCAGCAGCGCCAGACCCGCGCCGTCGTCCCGCGCGATGTTCAGCCGGCCGGCTTCCAGCCGCACCGCGACCAGCAGCGCCAGGACGTAGAGCAGGCCGGGGACCAGAGCCGCCAGCGCGATCTGCCCGTAGGGAACGCCGATGATCTCGGCCATGAGGAAGGCGGCCGCTCCCATGATCGGCGGCAGGATCTGCCCGGCCGAGGATGCCGCGGCCTCGATGGCGCCCGCCACCGTGGCGCTGTAGCCGACGCGCTTCATCAGCGGAATGGTGAAGGTGCCCGTGGTCACCACATTGGCGACCGCGCTGCCGTTGATCATGCCCAGCAGCGTGCTGGAGACTACGGCGGACAGGCCCGGCCCGCCCTGCACGCGGCCGGTGACGCCGCGCGCGATGTCGACGAACACCTCGCCGGTGCCGATCCTCATCAGGAAGGTGCCCAGCAGCGCGAACAGGAAGATGTATTCGACCGCCACGCCCATCGGCAGGCCGAAGACTCCTTCCGTGGAAAGGAGAAGCGTCGAGGTCAGGCGCGGAAGGTCATAGCCGCCATGGCCGTACTTGCCGGGAATCAGATATCCGAAGTAGGCGTAGGCCAGCGCGACCAGTATGAGGATGACCAGCGCCCGGCCCAGCGAGAGCCTGACCAGCACGAGAATGACGGCCATCAGCCCGAGGAATACCCATTCGTCCGTCGCCGTCGCCATCGCGCCGCGCATGAGGATGTCGACATAGGATTGCGAGAGATGGAGGCCGGGAACGACCGCGAAGGCGGCGAGGACGTAGCAGAGCAGCCTGCCCGCGCTATTCTCCACCTTCGCTCCGACATAGAGCAGCCCCGCGGCGGAAACCGCTGAGAAAAACAGCGACCGCAGGATCAGGGCGGTGATGCCGCCGAAATAGGCGCCATAGATGACCAGGCCGGTCGCCAGCGCGGCGAAGAGGGTGAAGAGAAGCGACACGATGGCCGCTTCTCCCTTCCCTCGCTCCGCCGGCAATTGCAGGCGGAGATGATCGAGGAATGCCGACATGATGAGGATACCGGTCCGGTTAGTTGGTGGCTTCCGTGAAGAAGTGCTCCGCCCCCGGATGAAGGGCGATGGGCGTGTTCGTCGCCGTTTCCAGCGAGATCGCCTTCGCTTGCGGATGGATTTCGCCCAACTCCGGCAGATGCTCGAAGATCGTCCGCGTGATGCCGTAGATCAGCTCGTCGGGAGCGTCTTCGTTGGTGAACAGGGTCGCCGGATCGTTGATGACCGTGACCGGCTCGTCCTGGTCCTCATAGGTGCCGGCCTTGATGTCGTGGATCTGGTAGAAGGGGTATTCCTCCAGCAGGTCCGCGACCTTCTCCGCGTCGATCGAAAGAAGCCGCATATCCTCCTGGGCGCCGAGGTCGATCAGCGTCGAGGTGGGCGCGCCGGCAAGCACCACCGCCGCATCGACCGTGCCGTTGATCAGGGCGTTCGTCCCCTCGCTGTAGGAAAGAAACTGCGCCGTCCCTTCGTCGAACACGCCGTAGGCTTCCAGCAGGCGCTGCGACAGCACGGCAGAGTTGCTGCCCGGCGGCCCCAGATTGACGCGCTTCCCGGCGAGATCCTCCATCGTCTCGATGCCCGTGCCCTCGATCGTCGCGATCTGCAGCACCGCGGGATAGAGATAGGCGACGGCGGCGACGGGCTGCGGCTCCTCGAACGGCCCCTGGCCGTTCTTCGCCTCGAAAAGCGTCGATGAGGACGAAAGGCCGAGGATCATCTGGTCCGCGGCGACCCGATGGATGTTCTCGACCGAAGCTCCGGTGACCTCGGCCCGCGCGGTCGTATCCTCCAGATATATGTTGATGATCTCCGCCATGCCCGCGCCGATGACGTAGAACAGGCCGCCGGTGCCGCCGGTGCCGATCGACACCCGTTCCTGCGCCAGCGCCGGCGTCGCGGACAGGGTCGCGGCGATCATCGTGCCGATGAATTTCGTCTTCAGGTTCATTTTCTTTCCTCCCATTGGTTGGTTGATTGATCAGTCGGCGACTGAATATTGCGGCGTCTTCGCCGCCTCTGGCCGGGCGAGGGCGCGGAAGGTGACGAAGCTTGCTTCGACGACCTCCGCGATCGCCCGCTCATGGTCGTGCCCGTCGGCCGCCCCGTCCGACAGGCGGCTGACGCGTTCCGGGACCACGAGCGTGTAGTAGAGGGCGCCCAGCAGGAATTGGCTGCGCCAGACGATATCCTCACGGCGCGCGCCCGGCAGGCAGCCGGCGATTGCGTCGATGAAGGCCCGGCTGATCTCGTCGAACGCCCCGGCGATGATCTTCCTGACCTCGGCGGTGCCGTCCGCCGACAGCATCGCGCGTAGACGCGTGAAGCGCGCGCCGCCACCGGCCGGGTCGTCGGATGAGGTGAATGCCGGGATGACATAGGCGCGCAGGATCGCCATCAGCCGCTGGTCCGGATCGGCGATCCGCCGGGCCTCGGCCATCAGTTCCAGCCTGCGATGGTTCATCGGGCGGGTGTGGCGGCTGTAGATCGCCTCCAGAACGCCCAGCTTGGTGCCGAAATGATAGGTGACGCTGCCGACATTGGCGCCCGCCTCGCGCGCGATCTCACGCAGGGCGACGGCGCCGAAACCGCGTTCGGAGAACAGCTTTTCCGCCGCTTCGAGGATCGCGCTTCGCGTGTCAGCGTGAGCCATCGGCCTTCATCTCCTTGCTTTCGGGACGAGGACCATGGCAGTGATTTATACAGTTGTCTAGAAAATTGTACGATCGTATAAATTCAAGGCGATGGTGGACTGGAGCCAGGGACCGGACCCTGAACATTCATTCAACGGCGGACAGGTTTCGGCGTTCGGTGCGGCTATATGGCGGCCATGCCGCTGATGATGAGCCGCAGCGCCAGCACAACGAGGATCACGTTGAGCGCCAAACGAAATCGCTGGTCTGAAATCCGGTTCAGCACCAGCCGCCCGAGCAGCGTTCCTATCGCTCCGGCGACGATCATGGCGATGGTGAAGCCGAGCCAGGGACCGAAGGCGAAGCCGATGAAGCCGAACATGAATGTCTTCAGCAGGTGCTGGATGGTCATGAAGGCGCCGTGAGTGGCGACATGACGGTGCCGGTCGAGCGCCAGCGATTTGCTCAAGGTCGCGACAAACGGACCCGTCGCCCCGAAGAACATGGTGAGAAAACTCGATACCGCGCCGGTCAGGATCGGTATCTCGCGAAGCCATCGCGGCGGATGAACGAAGACCGACCAGATCACGAATAACCCCACGCCGATCTGGACAATGGCTGGGGGAAGGTTGAAGGCGATGGCGCCGCCGGCCGCGACGCCCACCAGGGAGCCGATGGTGAAGGTCAGGATGTGACGCCATGAGATGTAGCGGAACATGAGAAGGGTGCGCCCGAAGTTCGATCCGAACTGCACGAGGCCATGCACCGGTATCAGGGCTGTCGGCGGAACGAGGCTGGCCATGACCGCCAGCAGGAGCATTCCTCCTCCGATGCCGAAGGCGATGGTGACGAACGAAGCCGTCAGGCTGGTTCCCAGCAGCACCGCCGCAATCAAGGGTTCCATGCCCGGAGGCATAAGCAGGTCGGTCACGATCATGCCGCCGTTCATGGGATCAGATAGGGTGGACGCGCTTGTCGGTGGCGGAGTGCGTATGCGATTTTCGCCAGGGCGGGACGGAACGGGAGGGGCGGCCGATGAGGGTGGATTACCTCGGTCTTGAGGCGTTTGTCGCGGTCGCCCAGCTGGGCAGCTTTTCCAGGGCGGCAGCGCGTCTCAATCTGACGCAGACGGCGCTGAGCCATCGCATTCGAAAGATCGAGGAAGATCTGGGGACCAGGCTTCTTGTTCGAACTTCCAGGGAAGTTTCGCTCACCATCGCCGGCCAGGATCTGCTGCCGCAGGTATGCAGTCAGCTCGAAACGCTTGCGGACCTCTATGGCAAGGTGCGCGACAGCGGCCGTGAAGCCATGCGCAAGGTCGTCTTTGCCTGCGTTCCGACGATAGCAGGATACTTCCTGCCCGGAATCATGCGCACATTCTCCCAAGCCCATCCCGGATTGCAGATCGTGCTTCTCGATCACCTGGCCGCCACGGTCGTCGAACTGGTGCAGCGGGGAGACGCCGAATTCGGGATCACAATCACCGGCGCCACGCCATTGGATGTCGAGGTCCGGCATCTATGCACGGAACCCTATGTCATGCTGGTCGGCCGCAACCACAGACTCGCCGGGCAAAAGACGGCCAGGCGCTGCGATTTGCAGGGCGAACCGCTGGTGCGCATTCGCACTCAATCGACCAACCGGCAGCTCATCGAAGAATCGCTCGGGGAATTGAGCAAGAGGCTGGACTGGCGGTTTGAGGTTCAGAACGCCGTGACGGCGATGAAGCTCGTCGCGGCGGGGACGGCGGTCACGGTCCTGCCGCGCCTCACAATGCATTCCGCGGCTCATGAACTTGTCGGACTGCCCTTCGCCGATGTCGACCTTTCGCGCAACATCGTGGCGGTGCAGCGGCGCGGCGTGCCCTTGTCCCAGCCGGCCGAGACCTTGCTCGCGATGATCTGCGAACGGCTCGCCGAGGCCTATGGCTGAGCATGGCGGCGTCATCCGTCGGCCTGATTTCCGGACCAGGCTTCGGGATTGACCATGTGGATCGGCTTGCCTTCGTCATAGGCGACGATCTGGTCGTAGATGTCGGAAAACTGGGCATCCAGCTCGTCTTCCGTGACGAAACCGATATGCGGCGTGGCGATGACGGAGGGATGGGCGACAAGGGGGTCCGAAATGTCCGTCAGCGGCTCGCGGTCGAACACGTCAAGCGCAAGCCGTCCAGGCCGGCCGGCCTGGAGCGCGGCCAACAGCGCGCCGTCCTCGACCAGCGCGGCGCGGGATGTATTGATGAAGCTTGCCGAAGGCTTCATGGCCAGCAGGTCCGTCGCCGTGACGATGCCGCGCGTTTCGGGCTTCAACCGGACGTGCAGGCTCACGAAGTCGCTTTCCGCGAAGAAGGCCTCGCGACTGTCCGCTATCGTTTCGCCGGCGGCCATGGCCCGCACCCGGCCCGCCGGCGACGCCCACCATACGACTTCCATACCGAAAGCCCGCGCATAGTGCGCCACCTGTTTTCCGATCCTTCCAAAACCGTAGAGACCCAGCCTGCGTCCGGCCAGCGTTTGACCCGGCGCCAGCTGCCATTTGCCGGCCTTGAGCGATTCCACCTGCTGCGGCAGTTGACGCGCGGAGGCCAGGATCAGCGCGAAAGTAAGCTCGGCCGCCGCGATGGAGGGCGCGTCCCCGTGCATGTTGGAGCACAGCAACACGCCGTTTCGTGTGCAGGCGGCCACGTCGATGTGGGGATAGACGCTGCGCTGACTGATGAGACGCAGGGCCGGCAGCCGGTCCAGAAGCTCGGCAGTGATCGCCGTGCGCTCACGAAAGAGCACCAACGCATCCGCATCCGCAAGGCGTGCGGCGAGCCCGCCGACATCCTCCTCATGATCGTTCCATACGGTGACCTCGTGACCCGCTAGCCGTGCGAAGGACGGCAGGGTGCGCAAGGTGTCGAACCAGTCGTCTAGGATGTGGACTTTCACCTAGTGCTTGCCTTTCCCATGGGCGCGGCGAATGACCGGCGAAAGAACCTTGTCGGAGACGGGGAAATCCCAGACGGCCGCACCGCCGGTTCGACTGAATTTATCGATCAGGCCGGGCAGCACGGACAGATTCGTCACGCGTTCGCCCTCTGCCCCGAATCCCCGTGCGATCGCCGCGAAATCGGGCCTGCCGAACACCGCGCCCTCATCTGAAAGCCCTTCGGAGCGCAGCTTGTGGATTTCCGACCCGTAAGCGCCATCATTAAGCACGCATATCAGCACGTTGAGGCCATGCCGCACGATAGTCTCGATCTCCTGGACATGCATCATCAGGCTGCCATCGCCGTCGAACAGCACCACCGTACTGTCCGGGCGGGCCGCCGCAACACCCATCGCAAAGGATATGCCGTTCCCGATCGCGCCGAACTCGCGGATCGTCAGGAACCGATCCTGAGGCCGGGACGGCATCTGCGCGAAGAAATAGGAGCAATGGCCGGAGGAGTTCACCATTTCCCACTCTTGCGGCAGAGCCGATTCGAGCGCCGCGACGACTCCCCGGGGATCGTGGACGTCCGGCTCGATCGGGAAAGGTTCGGCGTCGGCGGGGGTCTCGCGGATGAACCGCGCGGTTTCTTCACTCCGCCATGTCACGGGACGCCGTTCCGTGGCGGCCGCCAGGGCTTCGACTCCCAGCCGCGCGTCGGCGCGTATGTGGCTGTCGGCGGCAATCCGCGCCTGGCTCACGGTAAGCGGCTTGATGTCGATTTGCAGCACATGGGCCTGTCCGAAGAGCTTGCTGTCATCCGCGTTGTGCTGGGCCAGGATCGAGCCGACGGCGATGACCAGATCGGCCTCTCCCATCAGTTTCCGGCCTGCTTCCGACGAGAAACCCCCAGCGATCCCGAGGCAGTAGGGATCGCTGTGGAACAGGCCGCGCGCGGGAAGCGTGGTGGCGAGCAGCGCGTCGCATCGTTGGGCGAGCCGGCGGCAGGCGGCCCCTGCGCCGGCAAGCACCGCGCCCATGCCGGCCATCACCACGATGCGTCTCGCGTCGCGGATCCTCTCCACGGCACGGGCGATGTCGTCGGGGTGGGGAGGGATCGGCCCGACCTGGGGAACCAGTTCGGCCGAGGGCGCGGGCAGGGACAAGTCGCCTTCCCATGGACGGTCCTGCAGATCGAATGGCACGCCGAGCACGACGGGCCTGCACATGGTGCGGGCCTCCAGGAATGCATCCCGAATGGCGTCCGGCATGCGCGCCGGGTGGTGAAGCGCGTGATAGGTCGCGCCCGTCGCCGTGATAAACGGCGCCTGTTCGATGCCCTGGTTGTACCAGCCCGATTTCAAGGGCGCTTCGCCGGCGAAAACCACCAGCGGCAGATTGGCCCGCACCGCCGCGGGCAGGGCGGTCATGATCTGGGTGAGGCCGGGGCCGCAGGTCACCGTGGCGACGCCGACCTTGCCTGTCTTGCGGGCATAGGCCATGGCGGCGGCTACGGCGCAATGTTCGTGCCGGACATAGATCATGCGCACGCCCATCCCGGCAAGGGATGTGGCCCAGTTCATGTTGGCGTCGCCAAGCAGCGCGAAGCAGGTGTCGATGTCCTCCCGCCGGAATGTCTCGGCAAGGACTTCGTAAGTCTTCTTGTTCATGCCTGGTTCGTCAGCCCGGTTACGGGAAGGATGTTCGCGGGGACCATCACTTCGCCACGGGCGATCAGCCGGGCGGTGCGGACAAGGCCGGCGGATTTGATCCGGAAGCCTTCCGGATCTCCATTCTCATAGTCAACTGTCACTTCGATCGATCCCATCGGGTGTTCGATGCGCATCAGGACCGGGCTCCCGTCGGGCATGCGTCCCAGCCCCTCCGCGACGGTTCCCGGGGTCAGGGCGCATGCCGCGATGCATTGCGAACCGGTGACGGCCAGCGATGGATGGCAGGCCCAGGGCATGAAATAGCGCGCCGCGATGACGCCATTCCCGCGCGCCGGCGCGATCACGCCGAATTTCGGTGTGACGGATTTCGACACGTCTCCCAGCCCCATGCGCCGTCCCGCCTCGATGCGGATCGGTTCCATCCGGGCATAGAAATCCCGGTTGGCTTCCAGCTCGGCCACGGTTTCATGTCCGGTCAGGCCGAATGCATCGGCGCGGGCAATGGCCATGGGCATCGCCACGTCCATGCAGGTGATTTCGACGCCGTCGATCATGTCGCGCGTGTTGCCTGTGGGCAGCATGGCGCCGCAACTGGTGCCGGCGACATTGAGGAAGCTGACTAAGATGGGCGCGGCGACGCCCGGCACGCCGTCGATGGCCGTCTCGCCGGCATATTCGACCCTGCCCCCGGGCGTCTGGACGCGGGCTTCGACAAGAGCGCCTGTGTTGACGGCGCGAATGCGCAGGCTCGTTTCGCCATCTCGGGCGGGGATCAGCCCCATCTCGATCGCGGCCGGCCCGACGCCAACGAGGATATTGCCGCAGGTGGGCCTGAAATCGACCTCCCGTTTCTCGACCGAAAGCTGGGCGAAGAAATAGTCCACGTCGGCATCTTCGCTGCCGGAGCGCGACAACATGGCGACCTTGGTGGTCACGGCGTTGCCGCCGCCGATGCCGTCGATGTTGAGCGGATGGCCCGCACCGATCACGGCCATCAGCACTTCGGCCAGCTTGTCGCGATCCTGGGGCAGATCCTCGCGGCGGAAGTAGGGCCCGCGCGACGTGCCGCCGCGCAGGAATAGGTAGGGGATGGGTGTCTGGGTCATGTCAGTGGCCACGGAAGATCGAAATAGCTTTGCAGCAGCCCCGGTGGAAAATCGCGGCCGAGGATGCCGGCGAGGAACAGGATTCCGGCCAGTCCCGCCCCGGTGAAAGCGAGCGTGCCGAACCAGCCGATCCGCGCGCGCCGCCGGTAGAACAGCAGGAAATAGATGGCGAGGGCGATGAAGAAGCCGAAGATCCAGGACAGCGCGAGCAGGCCGAGGAACCAGGCCAGCGTGCCCCAGAGCCCGTGCGCCGCATCGCTGTCCTCGCCGCCCTTCTCCATATCCACGAACATCGGGTCGTTCTCGGGCCGGAGCCGCATCCGCAACAGCAGGGTCAGGCAGGCCGCGAGCGTCACCGTCGCGACGACGAGCGGGAAGATCTTGTCGCCGAACCGGTTGATGGTGGCGGCGTCGATCCAGGCGACCGTGAGATAGGCGGTGATGCAGAGCAGGAAGATCAAGGGCGCGCGCTTGCCCCCGGTCGGCGTGTTGACGTTCTCGTTGATGTGCCTCGCCTGCTTCATTCCGATGATCACCGACCCCACGGTCAGAGCCAGGATGGTCAGGGCGATCGGCGAGGCGATGTATTCGATGCCCGCCATGACGCTGCTGTGGAACCGCGAACTGGCGATCTGGTGCGCCATGTGGGAGTACGCCTCTGCCTGGGTCGAAAGCACGAAGCCGATCAGGAAGGCGGGTCGGGAATAGTCGAACCGCCGCAGGAGGATGCCGACCCCGCCGATGCAGATGAGGGCGATAAGGTCCCCCAGGGACTGCCGCGACTGGAAGGCCGCGAAGGCGATCACCATGAACAGGAGCGGCGCCAGAAGGGCGAAACGGATCGTGGTGATCTTCGCCACCTGATTGGCGAGGATGATGCACAGACCCGCGCCCATGACGTTCGCGATCGCGAGACTCCAGATGATCGTGTAGGTGATGTCGAGGTCGGCGCGAACCATCTGCGGCCCCGGCGTGAAGCCGAGCAGGGCAAGCCCGCCGAGAAAGATCGCCATGCTTCCCGAACCAGGAATGCCGAAGATCAGGGTCGGCACGAGGCCGCCGCCTTCCTTGGCGTTGGCGGACGATTCGGGCCCGATCACGCCGCGGATATCGCCCTTGCCGAAATTCTCGCGGTTCTTCGAGCTCTGGATCGTGTGTCCGTAGGCGATCCAGTCCACGACCGACCCGCCGAGGCCGGGTATGATGCCGACGATAACGCCGATGATCGCGCAGCGGGTGGACAGCCAGAGATTGCCGAACCAGTCGCGCACGCCGCGGCTCCAGCCATGGCTGAGTTCGCCGGTTTCCGAAACCGATCGGTCCTGCCGCAGCAGCGAGACGATTTCCGGGATCGCGTAGATGCCCAGGCCGACAATGATCAACTGCAGCCCGTCGATCAGATAGGGCGTGTCGTAGGTCGACATCCGCAGGCTTCCGCCCGCGCCCGCCGCGCCGATCGTGCCCGCCATCAGGCCAAGGCCCGCCGCGACGATCCCCTTGAGCGGCACGCGCCCGGCCAGGATCGCCACCATCGACAGGCCAAGCACCGTGAGCATCAGCATCTCCGGCAGGCCGAAGGCGAGGATCAGCGGTCGGGCGATGAATAGGAAGAAGGTCAGCACCAGCGCGCCCAGCAGTCCGCCATAGAGCGAGCAGGAGAAGGCCGCGGCGAGCGCGCGCCCCGCTTGCCCCTTTCGGGCGAGCGGGAATCCATCGAGCACCGTCGCCTGGGCGGAGGTGGAGCCGGGAATCCCGAGCAGCACGGAGGAGAAGGTGTCGGAGGTCGGGATCACCGCGACCAGCCCGACCATCAGCGCGAGGCCGGACACCTGATCCATGCCGTATATGAAGGGCAGGACCAGCGACAGGCCGGCGATCCCGCCAAGCCCGGGCAGGACGCCGACCCACAGGCCGAGCAGAACCCCCGCCGTCAGATACATGAGCTGTTCGGGTTGGAAAAGCAGGGTGAAGGCCTGCCCCAGGGCGGGCAGCGCTGTCGCGATCAGGTCCAAGGATGGTTCCTTCCCGACGGTCGGTAACGAGGAGGTTCGAGGCCGGTCCCCGCCCGGGCAGGCCGGACGGGGATTCGGGATTCGCCTCGATGGCCGCTAGAACGTGACGGCGTAATCCTCTTCCAGCCAGTCGAGTACGTACTGCTTGGCCTCGTCGGTGATCGTGGTTGCCTGGTCGGAGGCGCGGATCGCGGCCTGGCCGGTGGCCTGGCTGTAGATGCCCAGTGTCTCCTCGGAGATCTCGGCGAAGTCGGGGCGCGCCTTGATCTCCTCGAAGGCGGCCGTGTAGGCGTCGATGATCTCCTGCGGCGTGCCGCCTGGCAGATAGATCATCTTCTGCGCCGCGAAGCCCGACACGAAGAATGCCTTCCACGCATCCCAGGCCAGGCCCTCGGTCTCGCAGCCTTCGGTGGCCTCGCAGACCTCCTTGAAGGAGGGCAGATCGGGGAAGGTCGGGTCGCGGCCGATGTTGCCTTCATCGTCCAGCGCGCCGAACGTGAAGACCGGCACCGCGATGCCCTGATCGACCAGCGGGGTGACGTTGGCGAGGTAGGCCGGCGTGGTCTGATAGTCGATATTCGCCTCGCCTCGCTCGAACATCAGGCGGCCGTCGCCGCGCCCCTCGATGCCGAAGACGGGATCGACCTGCAGGCCGAGCATCTTGAACGACAGCAGCGGAACGAGGTCGAGCGACGTGGCTCCCTGGCTGCCATAGAGGAAGCTTTCGCCCTGAAGGGCGTCGAAATCGCCGTCGAACATCTCGGCGAGATCGGGCGGCAGGTAGACGACGCCGCCGGTGCCGGAGGCCAGCACCACCTTCCAGTCATCATATTCGTAGCGCACCCGCGGGTCGCCCAGCAGATAGGGGAACTGGGTCGAGCCGGAGGTGCCGAAAACCAGCGTGCCGTTGGTGGTGTCCTGGTTGTTCTGGAACCAGTTCGCGCCTTCGGTGGAGCCGGCGCCGGGGCGATAGCGGACCACCACGGTGGGGTTGCCTGGCAGCGCCTCGCTCATCAGCGGAGCGTAGAAATTAGCCCAGGCCGCGGAACCGCCGGATTCCGAGAATGGAATGACATATTCCACCGTCATGTCGGTGAAGTCTTGCGCCACCGCGGGCGGGGCGAAGGCCACGGAAGCCAACAGGCTCGCGGCGAAGCCGCCGAAGCCGATGCGAGTTGAGTTGTATTGTTTCATGTTTTTCCTCCCTATGACCATGCTCTTGAGGGCGGCAATCTCACAGGGTCGATGCGCGGGGAATGCCGGTCGCGCACCACGTTGCGGCGGTTTCCGCCCCTTCCTGGCAGGGTCCCGTCAGGGTGGCGCATCGGTGGTTATTAAGGAAATTATACAATCTCATGGGTTCATGAATGATATTCATGAATGCAAGGCTGAACTTAGAACATTATTTCGCGTCTTCGGCGGTCGGCGTCGGCGACTGCTTGCGACCCGCGAGCCTCGCCGCGATGGGCGCTCCGGTGATGACCACCAGGACGCGCAGCAGGTGATGCACGACGACGAAGCCGAGATCGGCTCCCACTATGATGGCCAGCATGGTCATCTCCGCCTGGCCGCCCGGCGCGAACGACAGAAAGCCCTCGATCGGCGCCGCAAGCCCCGCCAGCACCACGATTTCGGAGAAGATCGCCGCGAGGATCGCCAGGACCAGCACGAAGGCGACGCCCGACGCGACGTCGCGGCGCAGTTCGCGCAAGGTGATTCCGGCATAGCCCGCGCCGATGCCGATGCCGATGAAGAACTGGGCGGCCAGGATTGCTTCGATCGGGGGTCGGTTGTGGATGAAGCCCGCCAGCGATAGCGCCCCGGTCACGATCATGGGGCCGAGGATCGCGGCGCCGAACAATCCGATGCGTTCGCCGCCTTTCCACCCGATCAGGGCCGCCGCGACCATGAGCAGGAGTTCGCTCACCGGCACCGCGCTGGCCGGCGCGCCGATGGGATTGTCGAGCGTCGCGCCGAATCCCCAGGCGAGGATCATCGGCGCAAGGGTCACCAGGATCATCACCCGCGTGGCATGGATGAGGGACAGCGCGCGGGGATTGCCGCCCGCCTCTGTGCCGAAGATCACCATGTCCTGAAGCCCGCCCGGCATCGCCGCGTACCAGGCCGTCACGGGATCGTAGCGGCATACGCGCTGGAAGAAGGGCACTCCCACAAGGCCGATCACGATGATGTAGATCGGAATCAGCGCCGCCGACAGCGCGATCGAGGGAAGCTGGGCGACGATCGCCGGCGTGATGGAAGCCCCGACCGCCACGCCGAGGATCGTCCGCGCGCCTGCGCCGACCTGTCCGGCCCCGCGCAACGGAGCGCCCATCAAGGCCGTGACGAGACAGGCGGTCATCGGGCCGAACAGAAAGGGCAGAGGCAGGCCGGCAAGCGAGAAGGCCAGCGTGCCGACGGCCGCGACCGCCACTGTCATCAGAGTCCGGCCGAGCGGTGCGCGCGGAAACATGTTCTGAAGCATTCGCGCTCTTTCGCGGCCGTTGCTTATGTGCGTATCCTATTGTATGCACGTGGGTACAAAGCACAAGAACGCGTTGGCGCGATGACAGAGCCGAACCGCCGGATGGAGCTTCCACAGGGGCAGGACGCCTATCAGCGTCTGATCGCGGAAATCCGCTCAGGGATGCTGACGCCGGGCGACCGTCTTCTGGAAAACGAGCTGGCGCTGCGGTTCGGCATCTCGCGCACGCCGGTCCGCGAAGCGATCCGACGGCTGGAAGCGGACGGGCTGGTGGTTCATCTGCCCAGGTTCGGCGCCGCTGTCCGCAAGCTCGACTATTCCGAGATCACGGAACTCTATGAGATGCGCACGGTGCTCGAAGGCACCGCCGCCCGGTTGGCGGCCCGCGCCGCGTCCGAAGTCGAACTGCTGGAAATGGAATCCCTTAATGCGGAGATGACGCGGTCGCGCACCGATTCCGCCCGGCTCTATGAGCTCAACCGGCAATTCCATCGGGTCGTCCTGGACGCCGCGCGCAACCGCTATCTCAGCCATTCGATGAGGACGCTGCAAAAGACGCTTCTCATACTTGGTCCCTCGACGATGGAGGAAGCCGATCGCGCGGAGCGGGCCATAGCCGAGCATGCGGAGGTGCTGACGGCGCTGCGGGAGAGGAACGAGAACGAGGCGGAAGCGGTCATGCGGCGGCATATCCTTGGCGCCCACCGCATGCGGTTGCGCCAGTTGCGCGCCCGCGAGGCCGAGTTCGGGGACGAACAGGCATGATCGATGCGATCTCCACCGCGATCCTGACGGCGACCTGTTGGGACGTCATCGTGGTTGGCGGGGGAAATGCCGCGCTCTGCGCCGCCATCGAGGCGGGGGAAGCCGGCGCGCGGGTATTGCTGCTGGAAGGGGCGCCCAAACCCTATCGCGGCGGCAATTCGCGCCATACCCGCAACTTCCGCTGCATGCATTCCAGGCCAATGTCGGTGCTGACCGACGCCTATGAGGAGGACGAGTACTTTCAGGATCTGATGCTGGTCACGAAGGGGCAGACCGATGAAAAGCTGGCCCGTTTGGCGATCAGAACCTCTGAAATGAACCTGCCCTGGATGGAAAAACACGGAGTGCGGTTCCAGCCCTCGCTCTCGGGCACGCTTTCCCTTTCGCGCACCAACGCCTTTTTCCTGGGCGGCGGCAAGGCGCTGGTCAACGCCTACTACAATAGGGCGGCCGATCTCGGTGTGACGGTGGTCTATGAGGCCAAGGTTGCTCACGTGGCCATCATGGATGGGTCGTTCCAGGCCGTGGAGGCTGAGATCGGGGGCGAACGCGTCGTGATCGAAGGCAAGGCCGTGGTTCTGGCTTCGGGAGGATTTCAGGCCGATATCGAATGGCTGGCCCGCGCCTGGGGGCCGGCGGCGCGCAATTTCCTGATCCGCGGCACGCCCTATAACCGGGGAGAGGTGTTGCGCGATATGCTCGACGGGGGCGCCGAAAGCGTGGGCGATCCAACCCAATGCCATTGCGTCGCCATCGATGGCCGCGCACCCAAATATGACGGGGGAATCGTCACGCGCCTGGACTGCGTGCCGTTCTCGGTGGTGGTCAACAATGAAGGCGCGCGCTTTTACGATGAGGGCGAGGATGTCTGGCCCAAGCGCTACGCAATCTGGGGCCGGCTGGTCGCCGCCCAGCCCGACCAGGTAGCCTATGCGATCATCGACACCAAAAGCGCCGATCTGTTCATGCCATCGGTCTATCCGCCCGAAACCGCCGACAGCATCGAAGGGCTGGCCGAAAAACTCGGGCTACCGGCCGCGCCGGTCGTGGAAACCATTGAAGCGTTCAATGCCGCCTGCCGGCCGGGTACGTTCCACCCGACCGAACTCGATGGCCTCGCCACTCATGGATTGTCGCCGGCGAAGACCAACTGGGCGCGTCCGATCGATACGCCGCCTTACCACGGCTACATGCTGCGCCCCGGCGTCACCTTCACCTATCTGGGCCTCAAAGTCGACGAGACAGCGCGCGTAAGCGGGCAGGCGGGGCGCTATTCCAACGTCTGGGCCGCCGGCGAGATCATGGCCGGCTCCATTCTCGGCCAGGGTTATCTCGCCGGCTTCGGCATGACCATCGGCACCGTATTCGGACGCATCGCCGGCAGGGAGGCCGCCGCACATGTCGCTTGATACGCTTTCCGCGACGTCGGCGACTGAGGAAGCGCGCCGGCAACTCGAAATCTGCAATGCATGCCGCTATTGCGAGGGCTATTGCTCGGTCTTCCCGGCGATGACCCTGCACAGGGCATTTTCGGACGGCGAGGTGACCCAACTCGCCAATCTCTGCCACAATTGCCGGGGCTGCTACTACGCCTGCCAGTATACCGAACCGCACGAGTTCGCGCTCAACCTGCCGCGCGCGCTTGCCGAGGTGCGGGTGGAAAGCTGGGAACGGTTCATTCGTCCGCACGGCCTCTCCAAGCTGTTCCAGACCAATGGCGTGGCGCTGATCGGGGCGCTGATGCTGGGCATCATCGTGATGCTGTCCGTCGCGCTGGCGGCGCGGCCCGAAAGCGGAGAGGGGTTTTACGCCTATCTCTCACACGGCATCATGATCGGAATCTTCATTCCCGCTTTCATCGCGCCCGTCATCGTCATCGCGCTGGGGGTACGCGACTACTGGCGCGAAGTCGGCGGCGCAAGGGTGAACTGGCGTCATCTCGCGGCCGCGTTCGGCGATGCCGGACGCCTCAGGAATCTCTCCGGCGGAGCGGCGGAAGGCTGCAACTACGAGAAGGAAGACCGTTACACCAGGGCCCGGCGATGGGGGCATCAGGCCGTAATGTGGGGCTTCCTGCTCTGCTTCGCTTCGACGGCATCGGGAACGGTTCTTCATTACGGTTTCGAAATGCAGGCGCCATATGGCCCTCTTTCGGTTCCCAAACTGTTCGGCGTGCCGGGCGGCCTTCTGATGACCATCGGCGGCATCGCCCTCATCGCGCTGAAGCTGCGCGCGGAAAAGGATCTGGGCGCGCCGGCGGTATGGGGTGGGGAAATGGCGTTCGTCCTGCTGCTGACGGCAACGGCCGCGACGGGACTTGCGCTCTACTGGGCCACGGGAACGACGGCCGTGCAGCCTCTTCTGGTCGTGCACCTTGCCGCCGTCCTGGCGCTGTTCCTGACCCTGCCCTATGGCAAGATGGTCCACGCCGCCTTCCGCCTCGCCGCGCTGGTTCGCGACGCCCAGACGCGATAGGCCAGCCGGCCCGAAAGAGGCTGGAACTCGTCGCGCAGGTTCACTGATTCAACCCTCGATACCGCTCCCAGACGCTCCCGTGTCCACTACTGTAAAGGGTGGAGGCATGGCCGGTGCATCTTCGCCGTGCTATAATCCAATTTTAGGGGCATCCGAATTATCGACGAGATTCGGCAAGATGGCGTCTGGAAACGGCCTTTTCCTTACCGGCGATATGGCCTTCGATGGCGGCCGGCTGAAGGATGCGGCCCGCGAGATTGCGCGGGAACGTGACGACATCCGGCGTCTCGCCAATACCCTGACGACATCATCGGACCAGAACCGCCTCGTCGATACTCTGTCCGCCCATATTGAGCGGGTCATCGATCATGCAGGCCGCCTCGCTGCCTGGCATGACGTCGTTTCGGCCGATGATGATAGCGACATCTTTCTGACCTCCGTTGACGGGATCGAGGCGTCCTGCCGGCAGATCGCGGAAGCGCTTCAGGCCCTTCGCAAGGCGCGCCCGATTTCCGCGCATATCGGAGCGGCGGAGATATTCGATGAATTCCTGATCGTCATCGAGGGGATCGTCGAAACGCTGGATCATCGTGTTTCCCGCCCTTGAACATGCTCGTCGATGAGTGACACTTTCTCCGGACGGCCGCCGGGTCATCGGCAACCGTCAGCCTGCAAGAAAACGGAGAACCCCCATGAATGCCGCCGAACTGCTGATCCGCTGTCTTGAGAATGAGGGGGTCGAGCGGATATTCGGCGTTCCGGGCGAGGAGAATCTCGATGTGGTCGAGGCGCTTCGCACCTCCCGCATCGAACTCGTCGTGACGCGGCACGAACAATCGGCCGCGTTCATGGCCGCCACCTTCGGACGTCTGACTGGCCAACCCGGCGTGTGCCTGACGACGCTTGGTCCCGGCGCGCTCAACCTGGCCACCGGCGCGGCGTATGCCCATCTGGGCGCCATGCCGATGGTCATGATCACCGGGCAGAAGGGGATCATGAGCAGCCGGCAGGCGCGGTTCCAGATCGTCGACGTGGTCGCGGCGATGAGGCCGCTGACCAAGCTGTCCCGGCAGATCGTCAGCGCCGCCACGATCCCGACCCTCGTGCGCGACGCGTTCCGGGTCGCTACCGAGGAACGGCCCGGGCCGGTCCATCTGGAACTGCCGGAGGATGTCGCGGGCGAGCCGGTCGCGGAGGTTCAACTGCCGCTGCCGCATCCCATCGAACTTCCCGTGGCGACCGACGCGGCGCTGGACCGTGCGGCGGAGATGATCCTGGCCGCGGAACGGCCGCTGACCATGCTGGGCGCTGCCGCCAGCCGCCCGCGCTCCACAGTCGGGCTGACCGGCTTCGTCCGGCGCACGGGCATCCCGTTCTTCACCACCCAAATGGGCAAGGGGACCATCCCCGGGGGCACCAATCTCTATATGGGAACAGCGGCGCTTTCCGAACGCGACTATGTCCATGACGCGATCGAACGGGCCGACCTGATCATTGCGATCGGGCACGACACGGTGGAGAAGCCACCTTTCATCATGGAGGAGGACGGGCAGAAGGTCATCCATATCGGCTATGCCCCAGCCACTGTGGAGCAGGTCTTCTTCCCGCATGCCGAGGTGATCGGCGATATCGGCCCCAGCCTGGAACTGCTGGCCGGCCGGCTTGAAGGCAAACTGACCAACGCCGCTGCCCTGCTGCCGCTCAGGGAAGGCATTCTCGCCCATGTGGCGGACCGCGCGACCGAAGAACGCTTCCCGCCCACACCGCAGCGCATCGTCCATGACGTCCGCCAAGTCATGCCCGAGGACGGCATCGTCGCGCTGGATAACGGCATGTACAAGATCTGGTTTGCCCGCAACTACCGCACGCATGTCGCCAATACGCTTTTGCTCGATAACGCGCTCGCCACCATGGGCGCCGGGCTGCCGTCGGCGATGATGGCGGCGATGCTGCATCCTGGGCGGCGGGTGCTCGCAATCTGCGGCGATGGCGGGTTCATGATGAATTCCCAGGAGATGGAGACGGCGGTGCGGCTGGGCCTGAACCTGGTCGTGCTCATCCTGGACGACGGCGCTTACGGCATGATCCGCTGGAAGCAGGGCGTCGACGGCTTCGCCGACTGGGGACTGACCTTCGGGAATCCGGACTTCGTCAAATACGCGGAATCCTATGGGACCAAGGGCTGGCGGATCGAACGCACCGACGCTCTGGCCCCGACATTGGAGGCCGCCTTCACGGAGGGCGGCGTCCACCTTGTCACCGCCCCGATCGACTACAGCGAGAACGTCCGCGTCCTCGTCGACGAACTGCGGGCTCACGCCCCTTGAGATGCGCCGGCCGCAGCCGAACGCCGGGGCGTTGCATCGGCCGTCCCGCGATGCAAGCATGTCGGCCACGTCTCCGAACGATTGAGGGGAGATGAACGGATCATGGCGGCTGGCGGATCACGCAAGGTCATCTTTGCGGCGCTGTTTGGCAACGCGCTGATTGCCGTAACAAAGTTCGCCGCCGCCGCCTATACCGGCAGTTCGGCGATGCTGAGCGAGGCAATCCACTCGGTCGTCGATACCGGCAATCAAGGGCTGCTGCTCTACGGCATGAAGCGCGCCGCCCGGCCGGCCGACAAGCGGCATCCCTTCGGCTACGGCATCGAACTCTATTTCTGGGCGTTCGTCGTGGCGATCCTGATCTTCGGCGTTGGCGCCGGGGTGTCGATCTACGAGGGCATCGCCAAGCTGCGCGCCCCGCACCCGATCACCAGCCCCTATATCAACTACATCGTCCTGGCACTGGCGATGATCTTCGAGGCGATCGCCTGGTCGATCGCCTTTCGGGAGTTTCGCAGGACCAAGGGCGACCTCAGCTATTTTCAGGCGGTGCGGCTCAGCAAGGATCCGACGCTCTTCACCGTTCTGTTCGAGGATACCGCGGCGATGCTCGGCCTGATCGTCGCCTTCGTCGGAATCCTGCTCAGCCAGCTTCTGGACCTGCCGATGCTGGACGGTGTCGCCTCGGTCCTGATCGGCGTCATACTGGCCGTCACCGCGGCCCTGCTGGCCTACGAATGCAAGGGATTGCTAACCGGCGAGAGCGCGAGCCGCGCCACGGTCGCCGAGATCGAGCGGATCGTGGTCGAGCAGCCGGGCGTCAATCGGATGAACGAGTTGCTGACCATGCATTTCGGTCCGCATGACGTGCTGCTGAATGTCAGTCTGGATTTCGCCGACCGGCTGTCCTCAGCGGAGGTGGAAAGCACCGTCTCGGCGCTGGAGCGGCGCATCAAGGACCGCTTCCCCGACATCACCCGAATCTTCATCGAGGCGCAGCGGTCGCCTTCTTCTTCTCCCGCCGCCGGAGATGCCGTGGAACAGCGATAGTGCGCGCATGGCGTTCCGACGTGAGGCGGCTTGGCAAATTTAGATCGATCTAATATCGTCTCCGCATGAATTCGCGGATCACATCGGGCCGGCGCGCGACGCTTCTGGATGTCGCCAGGGAGGCGGAGGTTTCCAGGGCGACGGCGTCGCTCGTCCTTCGCAAGAGCCCGCTGGTGGGGACGGAGACGCGGAAGCGCGTCGAGGCGGCGATGGCCAGGGTAGGCTATGTCTACAATCTGGGCGCGGCCAGGATGCGCGCGGCGCGCAGCCGAACGGTCGGCGTCGTCATCCCCAGCCTCTCCAACCCCTTCTTCGCCGAAATGCTGGCAGGGATCGAGGCGACGCTGGACGAGGCGGAGATGGGGGTCATCTTCGCCAATACGCGGGAATCGCTGGAAAAGCAGAAGGCCATCATCCGGCGGATGCGGGAACATGGGGTGGATGGGTTGATCATCTGCCCCGCGGCGGAATCCGGTATCGACCTTCTGGAGCGGGCGTCGGAATGGGGGCTGCCCCTCGTCCAGGCGCTGCGCTACGTGTCCGCGACGCAAGGCGACTATTCCGGCATTGATTATTTCGGCGGGATGCGCGGCGCGGCGGACTATCTGATCGGCCTCGGCCACCGGCGGATCGGGTTCGTCAGCGGGAACCGGGTCCATTCCGCCTATCAGGAGCGGCTGGAGGGATTCCGGACGTCGATGGAGGCCCATGGCCTGCCGGCCGACCTCATCCTCACCATACCGCTGACTCATGCGGAGGGGATGGCGACGGCGGAGAGGCTGCTGGAATGGCCCGATCCGCCTTCGGCGGCGCTCTGCTTCAACGATGTCGTCGCGCTTGGCCTGCTGCGCGGCCTTCACGATCGTGGCGTGGAGGCGGGGGTCGGATTTTCCGTGGTCGGATTCGACAATGTGCCGGAAGGTATCCTCGCCCGTCCGACGCTGACCTCCGTCTCCACGCGCCCCTTCGCCGTCGGCCGCGCCGCGGCCAAGCTCCTCCTCGGCCGGCTCGACGATCCCGCGAAGGAGGATGGCCGCCTGGTCGAGCCGACGGAACTCGTGGTGCGCCAGTCCTCGGGGGCCCCTCGCGGAACCTCTTCGGACCGGACCTGATTGAAGCCGGCAGGCGACGGTCGGTTGACGTGGGCGGCAAACTCCGTTTAGATCGATCTAAATCCACCCGCCGCAGATCCTTCGCGCGTCGGCTGCGGGGTCGGGAGGCGCAATGCAGTACGACTTCAACTTCGCTCCTGTGTTCGACTCGCTGGACATGCTCCTGCGGGGGGCGTGGCTGACGATCCAGCTCTCCTTCACCGCCATGGCGCTGGGGCTGGCGGTGTCGGTGCTCTGCGCCTGGGGCAAGACTTCCGGACCCAGGCCGGTAAGATGGGCGGTCGGCGCTTATGTGGAGCTGATCCGGAACACGCCCTTCCTCGTCCAGATATTCTTCATCTTCTTCGGCCTGCCGGCACTGGGTATCCGACTATCGCCGAACAGCGCGGCCCTGCTGGCGCTGGTGGTCAATGTCGGCGCCTATGCGACGGAGATCATCCGCGCCGGCATCGAATCGATCCAGAAGGGGCAGGTCGAAGCGGGGCTCGCGCTCGGGTTGAAGCGCCACCAGATCTTCCGCTACATCATCATCAAGCCGGCGCTGCGCACGATCTATCCGGCGCTGACCAGCCAGTTCATCTATCTGATGCTGACCTCCAGCGTCGTCTCCGCGATCTCGGCTGACGATCTGACGGCCGCGGGCAACAACATCCAGTCGCTGACCTTCGCCGCGTTCGAGGTCTATCTGGTCATCACCGTGATGTATTTCGTGATGTCGATCGGCTTCTCCGGCCTGTTCTCCGCCATCTACCGCGCCGCCTTCAAATATCCGATGAGCCGGTAGGGAGGCCGCCCATGATCCGCCCGTTCGGCATCAACGAATTCCTGTTCATCCTCTCCGCCGTCCAGTGGACGCTGGCGCTGGCCGCGATCGCCTTCGCCGGAGGGGCGCTGGGCGGGCTCATCGTCGCGCTGGCGCGGGAGTCGCAGAGGAAGGTCCCAAGGTCGATCGCGCTGGGCTTTATCAGGGTCTTCCAGGGCACGCCGTTGCTGATGCAGCTCTTCCTGGTCTTCTTCGGCATCAACATCTTCGGCATCCAGATCAATCCCTGGATCGCGGCGGCCGTCGCGCTCACGCTCCATGCCAGCGCCTTCCTCGGGGAAATCTGGCGTGGCTGCATAGAGGCGGTGCCCAAGGGGCAGTCGGAGGCCTCCTGGGCGCTGGGCATCGGCTATTACGACCGGATGCGCTACGTCGTCCTGCCGCAGGCGGCCCGCATCGCGGTCGCGCCGACCGTCGGCTTCCTGGTCCAGCTCATCAAGGGCACGTCGCTCGCCTCCATCATCGGCTTCACGGAGACGACGCGCGCCGGCCAGATCATCAACAACGCGACCTTCGAGCCGTTCACCGTCTTCACCATCGTGGCGGCCCTCTATTTCATCATGTGCTGGCCGCTGTCGCTGCTTGCCAGACACATGGAACGCCGATTCTCCAAGGCCGCCCACCGCTGAGGGGGGCAACGCTGAGGGGAGTGTCTCCCGGCGCTTCGCCGGCAATCGCTGACAAGGGAAGGAAATGTCATGAGGATCATGAAGAACGCGATATCGCTGCTGGCCGGGGTCGGCCTCCTCGCGGGCGTCGCCGCCGCCCAGGCCCAGACGCCGGAGGAGATCAAGGAGCGGGGGGAGATCAATATCGGCATGCTGGTCGATTTCCCGCCCTTCGGCATCATCAACACCGAAGGCGAGCCCGACGGCTACGACGCCGACGTGGCGAAGCTGCTGGCCGAGGATATGGGCGTATCGGTCAATCTGGTGCCGGTCACCGGCCCCAACCGCATCCCCTATCTCCTGAGCGGCCGGGTCGACCTGCTGGTCGCCTCGCTCGGCATCACGCCGGAACGGGACGAGAAGGTCGATTATTCTGAGCCCTACGCCGGCATCAAGATCTCCGTCTACGGACAGGAAGACCTTGAGATCGCGGACGCCGCGGATCTTTCCGGCAGGACCATCGGCGTCGCCCGCGCCAGCACCCAGGATGTGGCGATCACGGAGATCGCGCCGGAGGACGCCAACATTCAGCGCTTCGACGACGACGCCTCGGCGGTGCAGGCGCTCCTCTCCGGCCAGGTCGAACTGATCGGCGCGTCGAACACCGTCATCGCGCAGCTTGAGCAGGTGGCGCCCGACCGCTTCGACACCAAGTTCGACCTCAACCAGCAGGTGCAGGGCATCGCGGTTCGTCCGGGGTCAGACGAACTTCGCGCCTATATCGACGATTTCCTGGGCCGGGTGAAGGAAAGCGGGGAGCTGACCGCCATCCATGAGAAGTGGCTGGACGCGCCCCTGCCGGATTTCGTCACCCAGGCTTCCGCGCAATAGACATGGCCGAACGTTCCGGAACGAAGGATCCTGCCGCCCTGCGGCAGGAATCCGACCTGGCGGTCAGGATGGAAGGCGTCGGCAAATGGTACGGCGACTTCCATGCGCTGAAGGATATCGACCTGGAGGTCCGCAATGGCGAGCGCATCGTCATCTGCGGGCCGTCGGGATCGGGCAAATCCACACTGATCCGCTGCCTCAACCAGCTTGAGGCGATCCAGCAGGGCAGGATCTTCGTGGACGGGATCGAACTCACCGCCGGGGGCGGGAACATCGACGCCATCCGGCAGGAGGTCGGCATGGTGTTCCAGCAGTTCAACCTGTTCCCGCACATGACCGTGCTTCAGAACTGCACGCTGGCGCCGATGAAGGTCCGCGGCGTCGCCAGGGCGGAGGCCGAGGCGACGGCGCGGAAATATCTGGAGCGGGTGCGCATCCCCGAACAGGCGGAGAAGTACCCGGCCCAGCTTTCCGGCGGCCAGCAGCAGCGCGTGGCGATCGCCCGCGCGCTCTGCATGAACCCCCGGCTGATGCTGTTCGACGAACCGACCTCCGCCCTCGATCCCGAAATGGTCAAGGAGGTGCTGGACACAATGATCGACCTTGCCCAGGAAGGCATGACGATGATCTGCGTGACCCATGAAATGGGCTTCGCGCGCGGCGTCGCCGACCGCGTCATCTTCATGGACGAGGGCGAGATCGTGGAGGTCGCGCCGCCAGAGACCTTCTTCGAAAACCCCGGCCACGAACGGACGCGGACCTTCCTCGGTCAGATTGCCCATTGATCCCGCCCGCAATTCAGGAAACGCGAAGTGAAGCCAGACATCATTCTCGTCGAACCGATGATGCCGGAGATCGAGACCGATCTCGACGCGGCCTACCGGGTGCATCGTCTGTTCGAGCCGAAGGACGCAAGGCGGATCGACGAGATCGCCGGACAGATCCGCGCGGTCGTGACCGGCGGCGGTGCGGGGCTGGACAATGAATGGATCGACCGGCTGCCTTCGCTCGGCGTCATCGCGGTCAACGGCGTCGGCACCGACCGGGTGAATCTGGAGAAGGCGAGGGCGCGGGGCATCAGCGTCACGACGACGCCGGGTGTGCTGACGGACGACGTGGCCGATATCGGCATGGCGCTGATCCTCGCCGTGCTGCGTCAGGTCACCAACGGCGATCGGCTGGTCCGTTCCGGCGGCTGGGCGGAAGGCGGCAGCCTGCCGCTGGGGACGAGCCTGAAGGGGAAGCGCCTCGGCATCTTAGGCCTCGGCCAGATCGGACGGGCGCTGGCGCTGCGGGGTGAGGCCTTCGGGATGAATGTCGGCTTCTACAACCGCTCGCCGCTGGAAGGGTTCGCCTGGAGGAAGGCGGCGACGCCGGCGGAACTGGCGCGCGAAAGCGACATCCTGGCGGTGTGCGTCGCCGGCACGGCGGCGACCCGGAACATGGTGGATGGCGCGGTCCTGGACGCGCTGGGGCCAGAGGGGGTGCTGGTCAACGTCTCACGGGGCAGCGTGGTGGACGAGGACGCGCTGATCGACGCTTTGCGCGAAGGCCGCATCGGGGCGGCGGGCCTGGACGTCTTCGTCGGCGAACCGAGGATCAGGCCAGAATTCCAGACGCTGGAGAACGTCGTCCTCGCCCCCCATCAGGGCAGCGCGACGGTGGAGACCCGCCGCGCCATGGGACGGCTCGTCCTGGAGAACCTGTCGGCCTTCTTCGCCGGCAGGGAGCCGCCGACCGATATCCTGAAGGCGCGGTGAGGAAGGACGCCCGGCCGCGGATGCACGCCGGGCGTCCCGTCCCAATTTACATGCCGACCTGGAAGGGCAGCGCGTAGGGCGTGCCGTCCGCCTTCGTGCCGGGGCCGTCGACATCCGTCATGCCTTCGCCGAAATCGTAAGTGCCGTTGTCGTTCGTCTCGTAGTGGATCATCGCCACATAGTCGGTGCCTTCCTCGGCGCCGCCCTCGACCTCGACCGAGATGTTCTCGCTGTCGCCGGCGGAAACGGCGGTGTGGCCGATGGAAGAGGGAAGCACCGGTTCGCCGTTCTCCACGGCGTGGATCACCACATAGCCGTCCTTGTCGATCTTCACGGCGGGAAAGACGATGGCGCCGTCCTCGATCGTCGCGCCTTCGACATCGATGCTCAGATGATCGGCCAGGGCGGGTGTCGAAAGAGCCAGGCTGGCGGCGGTGACGCCAAGGGCGATGGAAGCGAATGTCTTCATCTATTTTCTCCCTGTTTCCACGGGACCCGTTCGTCAGGGTCGGGAGGGGATACGGGGGCGAAGGCTGAACGGTTTCACTTCAAGAGTGATTTCCCCTCGGGGCGCTTGATCGAAGCGTCGCGCGGGGCAGAGAGTAGGGCCATGACGGACCCCGATCTCATCCGCTTCGTCGAGGCGCAGGACGGTACGCGCGAGCGGGCGCGGGAGGAACTGGCGGCCGGGCGCAAGCGCAGCCATTGGATGTGGTTCGTCTTTCCGCAGCTCGAGGGGCTCGGCCACAGCGCCATGGCCCGCCGCTATGCCATCCGCGACCTGGATCAGGCCAGACGCTATCTGGCCGACCCGACGCTGGGCGACCGGCTGCGGCAAGACGTGGAATTGACGCTGCGCCACGAGGGCCAATCGGCGACGGATATGCTGGGAAGTCCCGACGACCTTAAATTCCGGTCGTCCCTCACCCTGTTCGCGGAAGCCGCGAGCGACCCGGCCGACAAGGCGCTGTTCGAGAAGGCGTTGAGCCTATTCTACGATGGGGCGCGGGACCGTCGAACGCTGGACCTCCTAGGCAGGGCATGATCCCCTGCGGCAAAAGGTCCGGCCCGCAATCATCCGAATGGCCGGTTCCTTGAGGCATCCCTTATATTCCGGACGCTTCGCCGCCCGGGAAATTCCGGTTCAGCGGATTGCCTCGGGCATGGCAGAATTTTCGACAAACGAACGATGGCGGACCGGCCTTGCGCCCCGTGTGACCGCCGACCATGACGGAAAGAGAAAGATCCCCCAAATGAAGACAATGACGCCACGGTTGCTTCTGGCCCTTCCCATCGTCCTTGCCTGCGGCGCCCTTCCCGCGCAGGCGGAGATCGTCATCGGCTCCGCCGGCGCGATCACCGGCCCGCTCGCCTCCCTCGGCATCCAGGAGCAGCGCGGGGCCGAACAGGCGGTGGCCGACATCAACGCCGCCGGCGGCCTGCTGGGTGAGGAGGTCGTCCTCCGGTTCGGCGACGACCAGTGCGATCCGCGCCAGGCGGTCTCCGTCGCCAACCGTTTCATCAATGAAGGGATCGAGTTCGTGGCCGGGCATCTGTGCTCCGGCGCGTCGATCGCCGCACGCGACGTCTATGCGGACGAGGGCGTGCTGATGATCTCCCCCACCGCCACCGCGCCGGAATTCACCGAGGCCGGCTACGACACCGTCTTCCGCGTGGCCGGCCGGGACGACCAGCAGGGCGCGGTTTCCGCCGCCTTCATCGTTGAGAACTACCCCGAAGCGCGGATCGCCATCGTCAACGACAAGAGCACCTACGGCCAGGGCCTGGCGGAGGTCGTCCGGCAGCAGTTGAACGATGCGGGCATCCAGGAGGTGCTGTTCGAATCCATCACCGCCGGGGAAAGCGACTATTCCGCGCTCGTCACCCGCCTGAAGGCGGAGAATGTCGACATACTATATTATGGCGGCTACCACACGGAGGCTGGGCTGATCGCCCGCCAGCTTCGCGGCCAGGACATGGACACGATCATCGTCGGCGCCGACGGGCTGGCGAATGACGAATTCTGGTCGATCACCGGCGATCTGGGCGCCGGGACGCTGTTCACCTTCGCGCCCGACCCGCGCAACAGCCCCGACGCGGCCGAGGTCGTGGAGCGGATGCGCGAAAGCGGGTTTGAACCCGATGGCTTCGCGCTGCACACCTACGCCGCGATCCAGACCTACGCTCAGGCGGTCGAGATCGCGGGCTCAACGGATGTGGACGCCGTCATCGAGGCACTTAACAACAACACCTTCCAGACCGTGGTCGGCGAACGGTCGTTCGACGAGAAGGGCGACATCACCCAGCCGGCCTATGTGATGTACGAATGGCGCGACGGCGAGTTCACCGAATTGCAGTAACCATCGCGAAGGGGTCCGTCCCGGACGGGACGGGCCCCGGTTCGTCATTGACGCGGCGGGCCCAGCCGATGTGATCTCCTTCCTGGATTCGATCATCAGGGAACCGGCCATGTCTTCATCGTCCCGAACGCGGCTTCGCGATATCGAAACGGCCGCGCCGTCGCTGCCGGCCGGGACGGCCGACCGCATCCTCCAGGCGGTCGACGACGCTTTCGAGGATTCAGTGGCGCTGCTGGGGCGGCTGGTGCGGACGCCGTCGCTGCGCGGGCAGGAAAGGGCGGTGCAGGAGATCGTCGCGGAGGAACTGGCCGCCAGAGGGTACGAGGTGGAGCGGCAGGTCGTCGATCCCTCGGCCTTCGGCGATCATCCGGCCTTCTCTCCGGCGACGATCGACTATGCCGACACCTTCAACGTCGTCGGCCACAGGCGTTCTGCCGTGGCGCGGGGCCGCTCTCTCATCCTGAACGCCCATGTCGACGTGGTGCCGACGGCCGATCCCGCGCGCTGGACGCATCCGCCCTTCGCCGCCGCGCGGGACGGCGACTGGCTTTACGGGCGCGGCGCGGGCGACATGAAGGCGGGGCTGGTCGCCAACATCTTCGCGCTCGACGCGCTGAAGGCGGCGGGGCTTGGCCTCACCGCGCCGGTGCAGATCCAGTCCGTGGTGGATGAGGAGGTGACGGGCAACGGCGCGGCCGCGATGATCGCCGCCGGCCATGTCGCCGACGCCGTGCTGATACCAGAGCCGACGGACGAACAGCTGGTGCGGGCCAATTCCGGCGTCATCAAATTCGCGATCTCCGTGAGCGGCGTGCCCGTCCATCCGCGCGAGGTCGACAGCGGCGTCAGCGCCATCGACGCCGCCATCAGCCTGATGGCGCATCTGCGGCGGTTGGAGGAGCGATGGAACGCGGAGCGGTCGCGCCATGACGGGTTCGGCGACATCGCCAACCCCGCCGCCCTCAATATCGGCACGTTCGCGGGCGGCGAGTGGCCGGCGTCGGTATCCTGCGACTGCCGGTTCGAAGGGCGGATAGGCTTCTATCCCGGCGACGATCCCTATGTCCGGGCGGCGGAATTCGAAGCCTTCGTGGCGGAGGTCGCGGCCGGCGATCCGCGCATTGCCGCCGCCGAACCGAAAATCGACTGGATCGGCGTCATGCAGGGCGGCTACCGCCTCGACCCCGCATCGGACGCCGAACGGCTGTTCCGGGAGGCTCACGGGCAGGCGCATGGCGCGTCGCCCGACGCCTATGTCATGCCCTGCTATCTCGACGCCGCCCTCTTCGCCCTCCATGCCGGAATGCCGGCTCTGGTTTACGGGCCGGTGGCGGAGAATATCCACGGCATTGACGAGAGGGTGAGCCTGTCCTCGATCCGCCGGGTGACCAAGACAATCGCCCTCTTCGCCGCCGGCTGGTGCGGCGTGGAGGAGGCAGGCGCTACCGGCTGAAGGTCCGGTTGCGCACGGGGATCGCGCCGCCGAAGCTGATCGGTACTGCTTCGCCGGTGGCCGCGTCGACGGCGTGGATATGCAGGTGCGGTTCGGTGGTGTTGCCCGAATTGCCGACCGCGCCGATCCGCTGCCCCGCCTCGACAATATCGCCGGCCGCGACCTCGACGCTGCCCTGCCGGAGATGCGCCAGCTCCACCAGCAGCCCCCCGCAGGCGATGATTACATGGTTGCCGGCGGGATTCTCCGGATCGGCCTGCGGCGGCGGCAGGTCCGGCAGGCCGTCCCGAACCTCGGTGATCGTGCCGTCGCACGGGCTGACCACGGGCTTGTTCCAGACCACGTAGCGCGCCGGATCGTCCGGCTGGAACCCGGCGGTGCGAAATCCCGCCGCGTTGATGGCGACGATGTCGGCCGCATGGTCCTGGGCCGGATGGCCGGAATGGTGGTTCAGCAGCGGATTGCCGCCGCCCTGCGCGACCATGAAGCGCCCGTCCTCCAGTGGGAAGGAAAGCGGGCGCGGCTCGTCGGTTGGGAAATAGCCGGCGGCGACATAGACAGCCGCGCACCCGAAGAAGGCGAGCGACAGCATGGTCGCCGCATGGCTCTTCCACAGCGGCGGTCCGTCCCCTGACCGCCACGGGCGGCCAGCATGCCGCCGCCAGGAGAGGAATGTTGCGACCGCCAGCAGCGCCAGAAGCGGGAAGCGCGTGTAGTAGCCGGCGATGTCCCAGCGCCCCACCATCAGGATCAGCAGGACGAAGACCAGGCTGTTGGCGACGATGACGATCCAGCCGGTGCCCGTCCTTTCGTCCAGCCGCCAGATGCGCCACGCGAACAGCAGCGGCATGGCGATGCAGACGAACAGCAGGATCAGGAGAAGCAGGATCATGGGTGGCTGTATAACTTCGCCGCCCGTTCGGGCGATCCATCCTTATCCCGCGCTCGTCGAAGGATCAGAGCCGACATGGTTCGACAGGCTCACCATGAGGTTTTTCCTTATTGGTCATTCCGGACTTGATCCGGAATCCATGGGCCGTCGCCGCTGCGCCGCCGGCAAAGAACCGGCTCGCTACCCGAAATCGTCGATGCCGTATGGATGCTGGATCAAGTCCAGCATGACGTTGTTTTTATTGGTCATTTCATGACGTTCAGGAAATTGCCGCGCCATGAGGAAGCGGAGGAAGCGCAGGGCCTTATGCCGACGCCGCCGCCCTTTCCGCCTCTGCCGGCCTGCTGGCTGCCGCCGGCAGGAAGACGCAGAAGGTAGCCCCCTGGCCGGTTGGCGAGCGCAGCCATAGCGCGCCGCGGTGATGCTCCACGATCTGGCGCGATATCGCGAGACCCAGTCCGAACCCGGAATGGGGGCCGGCGCCGTGCTGGTCGGCCTTGGCGAACTTCTCGAAGATGCGGGCCTGATGGCGCGGTGAGACGCCGCCGCCATTGTCCGTTATGGCGACCAGATAACCATTGTCCCTCGGCCGGCCCTCCACCCTCACCCGCCCCGATGCCGGGTCGCAGAATTTCGCGGCGTTGGACAGCAGGTTGACGAAGACCTGGATCAGCCGGTCCCGGTCGGCATGGATCGGGGAGGGCGCGAATTCCACACGGATGTCGATGGCGACGTTCTTGTCGCGGAAGAGGCCGCCCGTCGCCGCGACCGCCGCCGACAGCGTCGCCGCCGGGTCGATATCTGCCATCCGCCAGTCGGCGTGCCCCTGCTCCAGCCGGGCGATGTCCAGGATGGAATCGAGCAGCCGGGTCAGTCGGCGGCTCTCGCTGGAGATGATCTCAAGGAACTGCCGCGCATGGACGGCGTCAAGCTCGTCCGGGTCGCTCAGGATCTCCGAAAAGGACCGGATGGAGGTCAGCGGCGTCCGCAACTCGTGGCTGATCGTCGTCAGGAAGTCGTCCTTCAGCCGGTCCAGCTCCTTCAATTGCTCGTTCGCCCGGCGCAGCTCGTTCGCCGTCGCCTCCAGCTCCAGCGACTTCTCCTCCAGCCGGCGGCTGTAGACGATCGCCTCCCGCGTCGCCTCCAGGATTTCCAGCACCTCGTCCAGCACCAGAAGCTCGCCCTTGGCGATCGAGGAGACGATGACGCGGGCCGACGCTGCCCCGACGCTACCGGCCAACAGCCTTTCAACGAAGGCCACCAGATCTGCGTCGGCCTCCGGCAGATCGCGCGGCCTGCGGCCACGCTCCTCGGCATATTGCTGGAAGGCCCGCTGCGCGCGCTCCCGGCCCAGGAAGCGCTGGAGCAGCGTGTAGAGGTCGTCGACCGCCGCCGAGCGCCGCCAGACATGGGGCTCGTCCCGCGGCCTGCGGAAAACGTCCACGAACAGGGTCGCCTGCATCCGGTCCAGCACGTCCTGCCGGGAGAAGAGGGAGACCAGGATATAGCCCAACCCGTTCGCCGCCATGCTCCAGAAGACGGCATGGGACAAGGGCTCCCACCCCTCCAGCCCGAACAGCGCCTCCGGACGCAGGAAGGCCAGCCCCCACGGTCCGTCGGTGACGACGGAGGAGGGAAGCCACGTCGAACCGGCCAGCGCCGGCACGATCAGCGTATAGAACCAGGTGACGAAGCCGAGCGTCAGCCCCACCTGCGCGCCGGCCTTGGTCCCGCCTTTCCAGAAGAGGGCGCCCAGCATCACCGGCACGAACTGGGCGACGGCGGCGAACGCCACCAGCCCGATCTGCGCCAGGGGGCCGACGCCCCCCGTCAGCCGGTAATAGGCATAGCCCAGCAATAGGACGACGACGATCCCCGCCCGTCTTATGAACAGCAGCAGCCGGGTCAGGTCGCCGCGCGCCGTCAGCCGAAGCCGCGGGATGCGCAGCAGGCAGGGCATCACCAAATCGTTGCAAAGCATCGTGGAAAGCGCGATGGCGGAGACGATGACCATCGATGTCGCCGCCGACAGCCCGCCGATGAAGGCGAAGATGGCCAGCGCGTCCTGGCCCTGGACGATCGGCACGGTCAGCACGAAGAAGTCCGAATTGCTGTCGGGCGACAGCGTCGTCAGGCCGGCGGCGGCGATCGGCAGGGCGAACAGGCACATCAGCAGGAGGTAGAGCGGGAACAGCCACGCCGCTGTGGTCAGGTGGCGTTCCTCGACATTCTCCACGATGGCGATATGGAACTGGCGCGGCAGGCAGATGATCGCGGCCATGGAGAGGAAGGTCATGGTCAGCCATCGCGCCTCGTAATCGGCCGGCAGGACATAGAGGCTCCGCAGCGCGCCCGTGTTCAGGACTCCCGGATCGCCCGTATCGGGGCTGAGGAAGAACAGCGCGAAGATCCCGACGGCGAGAAGCGCCGCCAGCTTGACGCAGGATTCGAACGCGATCGCCGCCACCACACCCTCATGATGTTCGCTGGCGTCGATATGGCGGGTGCCGAACAGGATCGCGAACGCCGCCATGCCCATCGCCGTGATGAGAGCGGCGCCGGAGATGACGGCCGGTGGGATGTCGGGCAGGATTCCCGTCCCGCCCGTTGAGCCGTAATAGCTGATGAGAACGGCGAAGCTGGTCGCCACCGCTTTGAGCTGGAGGGCGATGTAGGGCATCGTGCCGACGACGGCGATCAGCGTGACGATCATGCCCAGGCTGGCGCTCTTGCCGTAGCGCGAGGCGATGAAATCAGCGATCGAGGTGATGCGGTGCGCTTTGCTGATGCGGGCGATCTTCCTCAGGATGAACCACCACCCCATGAAGACGATCGTCGGTCCGGTATAGATGGTCAGGAAGATCAGCCCGTCCCGCGCCGCGGTGCCGACCGCGCCGTAATAGGTCCAGGAGGTGCAGTAGACCCCTAGCGACAGGGCGTAGGTGATCGGCGACCGCACCAGGCTGCGGCCGGCGCGGGCGCGGCGGTCGCCATAGAAGGCGATGGCGAACAGGAGTCCCAGATAGGCGAGCGAGACGGCGACGACGACGGTCGTGTCGAGCATCGCTCAGCCGTCGCCCCGGCTGGGCGCGGTTTCTGTCGGCGACGCCTCCAAAGGCGGCGGGCCGTCGGAGAGGCGGGGCAGCCGCGATTGTTCGGCCGCTTGCAGCCTGTGGGCTAGGACGCCGCCGGCGGCGATGACGATCAGCCACGCGCCGAAGGCGTAGAGCGGCAGAAGGGGGATGCCCGCCACGGTACGTCCCTGGGCGAAAATCGACAGGATCGGCGGCGACAGGAGCAGGAAGGCGATTACCGTCAGCACCCCGGCGCGATCGACCAGCCGTTCGATGCTGGGCATCAGCCGGCCGTGGCGAAGGGCTGTTCGGGCTTGGGCTCCCGGATCAGCGTATTCACCCGCCGCACCACGTCCTGGTTGGAGAAGGGCTTGGTGACGAAATCGTCGACGCCGTATTCGAAGGCCTTGCGGCGGTCGATCTCCCGCCCCTTGGCGGTGAGCATCAGGACGCGCATGCCGAAGCCGTCGCCGTTCCGCAACGCCTCCAGAACCTCGAACCCGTCGCAACCCGGCAGCATGATGTCCAGAAGCAGCAGGTCGGGCTTCTTTTCGCGCGCCGTCTCGATGGTCCTGGGCCCGTCGCGCGACACCATGACCTCGAAGCCCGCCCGCTCCATCAGGAACGACAACGCCTCGACGATATTCTGCTCGTCTTCCGCGATCAGGACGGAATGACCCATCTCGTATTTTCCTCCCCTGCTCGGCTCCCGGCGATCTTCTTTTTGCGGATCGTTCGGAATCTCGATGCCTCCCGATCAAATCTTATGAATGATTTGCTTTCCTGTCATTAACGCCTTCGTCTGACTCCATCGACGGGCTCGGCATCGGCGCCCGTTCGAACGCGCGCTGGGCGCAACCTTCCAGCGGGCATTGCCGGCAGGTGATGCCGACCGGCGTGACGACGCCCCGCGCGCCGAGGTCCATCCCGTCCCCATAGACCATCCGCCGGGCGTGGGAGATGTCGCATCCTATCATCACCGAATGGCGGCCGCGCGGCGCGCCATGTCCGCCCGCGCCCTTTGTCAGCGCGCGGGCGACGAACAGGTAGGTTTCCCCGTCGGGCAGCCGGGCCACCTGCCGGACCGTCTCGCCCGGCATCCGGAACGCGTCATAGACGATCCAGCGCGGGCAGGCGCTGCCGTAACGGGGCAGCCGCAGGCCCGAGGCGCTGAACCTCTTGGAGATGTTGCCCGCTATGTCGGTGCGCAGGAAATGGAAGGGGATGCCCTGGCTGCCGGGGCGGCGCAACGTCGTCAGCCGGTGGCATATCTGCTCGAAGCTGGCGCCGAACCGCGCCTCCAGCAGTTCCAGGTCGTAGCGAAGCTCCTGCGCCGTCGACAGCATCCGGTCGTAGGGCAGGAGGAGCGCGCCGGAGAAGTAGGTGGCGAGCGCGCGCCGGCAGCGCCTTTCCGCCTCGGGCGTGGAAAACTCCCCCGACGCCATGATGTCGCCGAACAGCTCGGAGCCGGCCAGATGTCCGATCAGTCTCGCCATCTGGAATCGGGATGATGCCGGAGGCAGCGCGGCCGACAGCGACAGCACCCGCCCGGCCTCGTCATAGCGGTGACGGTAGGGGGAGAGTTCCTCCGGCGGCACCACGGCGATCGACACCTTGTGAACGCGCGCGAGATGGCGCGCCAGCGCGTCGGCGGACGTGCCGCCATCGATCTTCAGATCGTCGAGCGTGGCGTCCGCCATGGCCTCGATGCGGGGGAAGTAGTTCGCGCGGTCGGAGAAGAAATCCTCCACCTCCTCGGCGGGGGAAGGGCGGGGGCTGCGGCCGCCCTTGCCGCCCAGGAAGTCGAACATCTCCGTCGCCAGTCCGGTCAGCTTCTCGCTTTCGCCGACCAGCATGCCGGTGAAGCGGCCCCGCTGCTCGTCGGTCAGGTCGCCATGGTCCTGGAGGATCTCCGAAAAGGTGCGGATCGTGGTGATGAGGGTCAGGATCTGGTAGCTGGCCTCCGCCAGGAACGGGTCCTGGCTGATCCGTTCGCTCAGGAGGGTTGCCTGGTTCCGGGCGTCGCGGAAGGAGCGGTAGACGGAGAGAAGGACATGCGCGCTCTTCGGGCTGCTGGCGACGATCTCCCGCGCGTCCTCGGCCTGGAAGGCGACGCCGGAAAGGGCGGGGTCGGCCGCGATCTCGATCAGCTCCGCGATCAGGCGGGCTTCCTCCGTGCCCGCGAGCGACCGGCTCTCCACCTCCAGCGCCTCGGCGAGGCGGTGAAGCAGCGCGCCGCCGATGACGCGCCGGTCATGTTCGATGAGGTTGAGATAGCTGGGGGAGATGCCGACCTGGACGGCCAGCGCCGTCTGGGTGATGGACAGTTCCTGCCGGCGGCGCCGGATGCGGTCCCCGATCGGTGCTCTCGCCACCCCGGATTCTCCCCCCTCCTTCGAAGCAGCCGGTTCATCGCCGGCTGTCAGTTTTTTACAGATTATCCGTGAAACAGTTTAGATTTTTACAAAATATTCCTTTCAAGTCAACTGTTTATTGCGGTCATTGACAGTCCTGGCTTACGATTCGGTGGGCTCAAGAAGGCTTCAAAGCCGCGCCCGCGCAACCGTTTCTCAATTTCCGGAGGGAGGAAATGACAGATCGCGACAAGAAAGCGCCGACAAATCCGTCGAGGCGCACGATCCTGAAGGGGACGGCAGCCGGCGCCGGCGCTCTCGCTTTCTCGGGCATCGCCCCATCCTATTTCATGCGCAACGCCTGGGCGCAGGAATATCCCGCGCTCGGCAACTTCCCGGTCAGCGGAAGCACCGCGACTTACGGCTTCGTCGTTCCACTTACCGGCTCTTATGCCGATGAGGGCGCGGATGAGCTGAAGGCCTATGAACTGGCCGTCAAGCACATCAACGAAGGCGGCGGCATGCTCGACACCATGAAGCCGTTGTCGCTGACGGGGCAGGGAGTTCTGGGCAAGAAGATAGAGTGGGTCCAGGGCGACGCCCAGACCAATCCGGACGCCGCCCGGGCGGCCGCCCGCCGCATGATCGAACGCGACAACGTGATCATGTTCTCCGGCGG
Source organism: Inquilinus sp. CAU 1745 (assembly GCF_039839375.1). Lineage (NCBI taxonomy): Bacteria > Pseudomonadati > Pseudomonadota > Alphaproteobacteria > Rhodospirillales > Rhodospirillaceae > Inquilinus > Inquilinus sp. CAU 1745. The sequence continues at coordinate 51,905 of NZ_JBDOQU010000006.1, read as the reverse complement.
TTCGTCCAGTGCGGTCGCCGTCGCGCAGCAATATCTCGCCCAGGAAAAGGGCGTGATCTTCATGTGCGGCCTGACCCACTCCAACGACACCACAGGCAAGGACCGGCGGCGCTACGGGTTCCGCGAATTCTTCAACGCCTACATGTCCGGCCAGGCGCTGGGTCCGATCGTGGCGCAGGAATACGGCACCGACCGCGTCGCCTTCCACCTGACCGCCGACTACACCTGGGGCCACACGCAATACGAATCGATGAAGGATTCGACCGAGCGCCAAGGCTGGACGACAGCGAACAACATCATGACGCCGCTGGGCACCAGGGATTATTCGCAGTACCTGACGGCGGTCCTCAACTCCGAAGCCGACGTGCTGGTGCTGAACCATTACGGCGCGGACATGGTGAACTCGCTGACCCAGGCCATCCGCTTCGGCATGCGCGACCGCCAGGTCAACGGCAAGGACATGGTCGTGGTCGTGCCGCTCTACAGCCGCCTGATGGCGGCCGGCGCGGGGCTGGAGAGCATCGAGGGCGTGCTGGGCACCACGAACTGGCACCAGACCGCCGGAGACCCGGGTTCGGAAGCCTTCATCAAGGCGTTCGAGGAGGCCTATGGCGCCCCGCCGTCCCAGGCGGCCCAGACCGTCTATGTCCAGACGCTGCTGTTCTCCGACGCGGCGGAACGGGCCGGCACCTTCTACCCGCCGGAGATGATCAAGGCGCTGGAAGACCACGAGTATGACGGCATGGGCCCCAGCCCTTCCCTCTACCGGGGCGCGGATCACCAGGTGTTCAAGGACATCTTCGTGGTGCGCGGAAAGGCTCCCTCCGCTTCGACGAGCGAGTTCGACCTGCTGGAGGTCGTCCAGCAGGTGCCGCGCTCCCAGGTGGAATACCCGCCCGACATGATGCCGGGCGAACTGGGTCCGTACGAGCCCGCGTAACGACCCCGGGAAGGGTCCTACGGGGTTAAAGACAGCGCCCGCCACGGCTTCACCCGCGGCGGGCGCGGGTTTCGGTGGCCTTCCCCGGCGCGGGAAATTCTCGTTCCCGCGCCGGGGACGGTCCGCCTCTCTTCAGAGCGCAGTGGAATTGAAACCATGAGCCTTTCCAGCCTCGCGCTGCAGATGCTGACAGGTCTCCAGATCGGCGCGATCTATGTGCTGATCGCCCTTGGCCTGACATTGATCTTCGGCACCCTCGGCGTCGTCAATTTCGCCCATGGCGCGCTGTTCATGATCGGCGCCTATCTCGGTTATGTGATCTCCGAGGCGACCGGTCATTGGGCCGCTTTCATCGCCGTGCCGATAATCCTCTTCGTGATCGGTGTCGTGCTGGAGCGGGGGCTTATCCAGTTCTTCTACAACCGGCCGGTGACGGACCAGATCCTCGTCACGTTCGGGCTGGCCCTGGTCGTGCAGGAGACGATGCGCTGGATTTTCGGCGGCACCAACCTGCCCTATTCCACGCCCGACTGGGCGATCATCCCGATCGATATCGGCATCGGCTATTATCCCCCTTGGCGTCTGGTGATCGTCGCCGTGACGCTCGTCGTCGTCGCCGCCGTCTTCAGCTTCCTGCGCTTCACGCGCTTCGGGCTGGTCGTGCGCGCCGGCATGCGCGACCCGGAGATGCTGGGCTTCCTCGGCATCGACGTGCCCAAGCGGTTCACGCTGGTCTTCGGCATCGGCGCGCTGCTGGCCGGCATCGCCGGCGTGGTCGGCGGGCAGATCACCGGCGTCACGCCCGAGGTCGGTATGTCCGTCCTGGTGCCGTCCTTCCTGGTCGTCGTCATCGGCGGCATGGGTTCGCTCTGGGGGGCGGTCCTGGCCGGCCTGATCCTGGGCGAGGCGATCAGCCTCTCCGTGCTGATCTACCCCGCCATCACCCAGGTGATGGTCTATATCGTCGCCGCGGTGGTCCTGCTATGGCGTCCGCGCGGCCTCATGGGCCTTAAGGGAGTGGCCGAATAATGATCAGCGGCTTTCGCACTCAGTCCGTCGGCCGCGAAGCGGCCGTCATGACGGCGGTCGGAATCGTCATGGTTCTGCTGCCCTTCATCCTGCCCCTGATCGGCGGCTATCAGGAACTGGCGACCCGGATCCTGCTCTGGGCGATCTTCGCGCTGGGCTTCGATATCCTGCTGGGCCTGACCGGCTTTCTCTCCTTCGGCCATGCGGCCTTCTGGGGCGGATCGGCCTATATCGCGGGCTTCACCCTGCTGCACCTGACGCCCAACGTGATCCCGGCGCTGGTCATCAGCGTCACGGTCGTGACCCTGATGTCGGTGCTGCTGGGCTATCTGACGCTCCGCCGCCACGGCATCTACTTCGCGGTGCTGACTCTCGCCTTCGCTGAGATGTTCTATTACCTGGCGCTCGCTCCGCTCCAGACCTGGACGGGGGGAGACAACGGCCTCACAGGCATACCGACGCCTTATTTCCTTGGCTTCGAGATGCAGGAGGAGAATGTCTACGCCCTGGTCGCCGTCTTCGCCTTCATCGGCGTCTATATCGCCCGGCGGATCGCGCGATCGCCCTACGGGCTGATGCTCAGGGCGATCAAGTCGAACGAAACGCGGCTGACCGCCAGCGGCGTCGATGTGTGGCGCTACAAGATGATGGCCTTCATCATCAGCGGCAATTTCGCGGCGGTCGCCGGTGCGCTGACCGCGATCTACGAAACCTATGTGCCGACCGAATCCCTGCATTGGACCACCTCGGGCGAGGTGGTGATGATGGCGGTCATCGGCGGTGTCGGGACCCTGTTCGGCCCGATGCTGGGCGCGGCGATCGTCCTCTTCCTGGAGAACGTGCTGTCCGCCACGACGGAGCTGTGGCTCCTCATCCAGGGCCTGATCTTCATGGCGTTCGTGATCTTCCTGCCGGGCGGCGTGATGGATGGCGGCCGGCGGCTCTACAGGCTCGCCACCCGCCGGCGTCACGACGACAAAGGCAAGATCGCCGTCCGCCCCCAGCCGCACGAGAGTTGAGGTCGTTCGATGTCGCTTCTTGAAGTATCCGGCGTCAGCAAGCGGTTCGGCGGCCTCGCCGCCCTGCAGGACGTCAATCTGAATATCCACGAGGGGTCGATCCACGCGATCATCGGCCCTAACGGGGCGGGCAAATCCACGCTGTTGAACGTGCTGACCGGCCGCATCGCGCCCGACAAGGGGACGGTGATGTTCAACGGCGAATCTCTGCTGGGCCTCGCCCCCTACAAGATCAACCAGAAGGGTGTCGCCCGCGTCTTCCAGACGCCGGAGATCTTTCCGGAGATGACGCTTCTGGAGAACATCGCGATCTCGGCCCTCTCCGCCCGGGACGGCAGTTTCAAGCTGAACTTCCTGGAACACCCCCGGAAGCTTTCATCGGTCCGCAAGGAGGCGGAGGAGGCGCTGGCGGAGGTCGGGCTGAACGGTCACGAGGACCAGGAGGCCCGCCACCTGTCGCGCGGCGACAAGAGGCGGCTGGAACTGGCCGTCTGCCTCGCCGTGAGGCCGAAGCTGCTGCTTCTCGACGAGCCGACGGCCGGTATGTCGCAGCACGACACCCAGGGCACGATCGAGCTTCTGAAGAAGATCTCCGCCAGGGGCATGACCAAGATCATCATCGAGCACGACATGGGCGTCGTCTTTTCGCTGTCGCAGCGGATTTCGGTGCTGCATCAGGGGCGCGTCATCGCCGACGGCACGCCCGACGAGATCCGCGCGAACGACGCGGTCCAGGAAGCCTATCTGGGGGGCGCACACATATGAGCACGCCGGCGACCACTCTGGCCGAAGACCGGACGCGACCCTCGTCCGGCGAACCGCTGTTCCGCTGCCGCGACCTGCACGCCTATTACGGCGAAAGCTACATCGTCCAGGGCGTCTCGTTCGAAGTCGCCCATAACGAGATCCTGGCCCTGCTGGGTCGTAACGGTGCGGGCAAGACCTCGACGCTGCGGACCATTGCCCGGGCAAAGACGCCGGAGCTGAAGCAGGGGGAAATCTGGCTCGACGGGCAGGCGGTCCACCAGATGCCGACCCATGGCGCGGCGCGGGCCGGAATCTCGCTGGTGCCGGAGGACCGGCGGATCATCGCCGGCCTGACGGTTGAGGAGAACCTGACCGTGGCCCAGGTCGCGCCGACGGCGGGATGGGAACTGGAGCGCATCTACAGCCATTTCCCGCGGCTGGCCGAACGGCGGCGGCAGGAGGGCATCACCCTGTCGGGCGGCGAACAGCAGATGCTCGCGATCGCCCGGGCGCTTGCCCGCAATTTGAAGCTCCTGCTTCTGGATGAGCCCTATGAGGGGCTTGCTCCCCAGATCGTGAGCGAGATCGAGGCGATCCTGGTCGAGTTGAAGAAGGCCGGGATGACCGTCATCGTCGTAGAGCAGAACGCCATCGCCGCGCTGCGCATCGCCGACCGTTGCGCCATCCTGGACGACGGCAAGATCGTCTTCGACGGCAGCCCGTCGGCCGTCCTGGACGACGAGGAACTGCGCCGGGACTACCTGGCCGTCTAGTGCGATGGTTTCAACGCTTGGTTCCCAAGCGTTGAAAGCTGAATCGCACTAGATTCAATAAGTTGGTGTTCCGATGCCGACGGATGGGAACCATCCGTCGGCATCGGAACACTAGAAATCGATCCGCGGGGGCGGGAGCCGGGAACGGCGGATAAAGGAATCGATCTCCAGCGAATTCCCTTTATCCTGCGTGCCGTTTCCGCCCGTAGCCCCCGCGTGACCATCCAATGACCCATCCGACCGTCGGACCGATCCTGCTGGCCAGGGGAGCGACCGCAGATGCCGCGCGGCTGTCGGTCCTGATGGTGGTGGAGCGGGGGCGGGAGCCGCCGGCGATCATTCCTCAGGACGGCGTCCCGGCCACGCCTTCGGCGTTGTCGGAGGAGGATTGGGCGACCATCTGGCGCTATGATTTCGACCTCCCTTCCGCGCCTGCCGCGACCTACAGCGTCGACGGCATCGATTATGAGGTCGCTGCCGACCTGACGGCCGACCTGCGTATCGCCTTCGTTTCCTGCAACGGCCAGGAGGTCCGCGACCTGCAAAGGCCGCGGGTGGAGCGGAACGCGCTGTGGCGGGACATCGTCGAGGAGCACCGGAAGGACCCCTTCCACCTCATGCTCCATGGCGGCGACCAGCTTTATGCGGATGAGGTGTGGCAGGCCCATCCCGATCTCTCGGCATGGCAGCGGGCGACGCAGGCCGACCGGGAGGAGGCTCCCTTCACGCCGGAGATGGAGGAGGCGGCGCGGGGCTTCTACCTGTCCCGCTATCTGGACGTCTACAGCCAGCCGGCGACGGCGGCGATGATGGCGCGCGTACCCTCCCTGATGATCTGGGACGATCACGACATCGTCGACGGCTGGGGCAGCCATCCGCGCTGGATGCTCGACAGCGCCGTGGCGCAGGGCGTATTCGGCGCCGCCCGCCGCTTCTTCCGGCTGATGCAACTGGGGCTGGGGCCGGACGAGGTTTCGCCGAACCTGCCGGATAGGGAAGGCAGGTCGCTCGGCTGGCGCTGCGCCTTTCCCGGCCTCGGCATCCTCGCTCCCGACCTCCGGTCGGAAAGGCGGCCGGACCGGGTGATGGGGGAAGCGGGATGGCGGACCCTGGAACGGTCGCTCGCCGATCTGGACGGCGCGGAAACCCTGCTTCTCCTGTCAAGCGTCCCGGCGCTGGGGCCAAGGCTCTCCTGGGTGGAGAAGGTGATCGGCGCGCTGCCCCATATCGACAAGTACAAGGACGATCTGCGCGACCAGTGGCAGAGCCGTTTTCATCGGCGCGAATGGTCCAGGTTCCTCACGCTGATGGAGCGGCAGGTGTCCGGGCGGGGACGGCGGCTGGCGATCCTGTCGGGCGAGATTCATCTGGCGACGCGCGGGGAGATGAAGGTGAAGGATGGGATCGTCCATCAATTCGTGGCCTCGGGTATCTCCCACCCGCCGCCGCCCCGGATCTATGCCGCCTGCCTGGGTGGGCTGGCGCGGGTCGGCGGCAGTCCGGTTCCCGGCCGGCCGATCCGGCTGAAGCCGCTGCCGGGATCGGGCGACATCTATACGGCGCAGCGGAACTATCTGGTCCTGCGGCGAAGCGGCGGCGAATGGACAGCCCGGTGGAGAACGGAGGACAGCGGCTGGACCGGTCCGCTGTCCTTCTGACCGGCCGGTGAGGATCGCAGGCTTCGCCAAGATCGCGGCGGCGCTGCGCCATCGCGACTTCGCGATCTATATTTCGGGAAATTCGGTATCGCTGGTCGGCACCTGGATGCAGCGCATCGCCGTTGGCTGGCTGATCTGGGACCTCACCGGTTCCGGCGCGTGGCTGGGGCTGGTCGCTTTCGCCGACCTGTTCCCGGCGATGGTCTTCGCGCCGGTGGGCGGCGCGGTTGCCGACAGGCGCGACCGGCGGCGCATGGTGCTGGTCACACAGACGGCGGCGATGGCCCAGTCGCTTGCGCTCTTCATCTTCACCGCCTCCGGCGCCATCACGCCCGTCTGGCTGCTGGTCCTGACGCTCGTCCACGGAATCATCATCGGCTTCAACCAGCCGGCGCGGATGGCGCTCGTCCCCTCGCTGATGCCGGCGGAGATCCTGCCCACCGCGCTGGCGGTCAACGCCATCATCTTCAACGTCGCCCGGTTCCTCGGCCCGGCGCTGGCCGGGCTGATCATCGTCAGCGCGGGCGTCGCTCCGGCCTTTCTCTGCAACGCTCTCAGCTTCCTCGCCTTCATCGTCTCCCTGCTGCTGATCCGGCCGTCCGGCGGCCCGGCGATCGCGGGCCGGCGACGGTCCCTGCGTCTGGATGTGGCGGAGGGCGTGCGCTACGCCGCGCGTCATCCCGGCATAGGGCCGCTGCTGGTCCTCCAGGCGACGATGGCGCTCTGCGTCCGGCCAGTGGCCGAACTGCTGCCCGGTTTCGCCGAAGGCGTCTTCGATCGCGGGGCGCACGGGCTGGCGATGCTGTCCTCCACGATCGGCCTCGGCGCCATCGCCGGTGGACTCTGGCTCGCGGGGCGGGAGGCGCGGGACGGGCTGACCCGTATCGCGGTCGGCGGCGCGGCCTTCGTCGCGCTCTCCATCCTCGGTTTCTCTGCCGCGCCGACCTTCTGGATCGCCCTCGTCTTCGCTGCCCTGACGGGGGCGTCGCTGGTCATCACCGGCGTCGGCATGCAGACCCTGATCCAGCTCAGTGTCGACGGGGCGGTGCGCGGTCGGGTCTTGAGCCTCTACGGCATGATCATCCGCGGCGGCCCGGCCTTCGGCGCGCTGCTGATCGGCGGGCTGGCTGACCTGATCGGCTTCCGCTGGCCGCTCGCCGTCGGCGCGGTAGCGACGCTGGCAGTGTGGGCCATCTTCTGGCGGCGGCGGGAGGCGCTCCGCCGGGCGCTGGAAGGCTGAAGGTCTCATCCTTGTTCCGTTGCGCCCTTATTCGCCTCGCGTCTGGCGGCATTCATTCGCCTGGGCGGCGAGCGACAGATGGCGGCGAAGCAGCGCTTCCGCGAACGACAGATCGTCCTCGTCCAGCGCGGTCAGTATGCCGATATGCTCCCGGCAGGACTGCACGATCCGCGACGGGCTGATGACCGAGAAATCAGCATATTCCTGCATCCGGCGCAGGCTGTTCTGCTGGCGCACGGCCTGCGCCATGAAGCGGTTGCCGGACCAGGTCGCCAGGGATTCGTGGAACCATGAATTGATGCGGAACCATTCCTCCCGCGTGACGGCGCCCGACGCCCGGCTGAGGATATCCTCATGCGCGCGGCGCAGCTGGCCTAGCCGCGCGCGGTCGACGGTGAAATTCGGCTCCCGCAGCGCCGCGCATTCCAGGATGATCCGGAACCGGTAGCTCTCCGCCACCGCCTCGTCGGTATCCAGCGTGTCGACGAACCGCCAGCCATGGCCGCGTTGGCGCTGAACCAGCCCTTCCGCCGCGAAACGCAGCAGGACCTTCCGCACCGCGCCGCGCGCCGCGCCGAAGCGCTCCGAAAGCTCCGATTCGGAAATCTCCTGCGGCAGGCGGCCGGTCGCCCGCTCCGTCATCATGACCGTGAACAGATCCTCCGCAGCGGATGGCGGCACCAGATCGGCCTCGGCGATGGACGCGATCGGCTTGACCAGGATGAAGCCGCGCCCCGGCTCCAGCCGCACCACCCCCCGGCTCGCCAGCAGGTTCAGCGCGCCGCGGACGGGGGAGCGGGAGACCCCCATGCGCCGGGCGAGCGCCAGTTCCGGGACATGGGAACCTTCCGGCCACGCCTCGTCGCCCGCCAGCTCGACGATCTGCCGCGCCAGCTCCGCCTGAAGCGGACTTGTGCGTTTCACCGCGTGTACCGGCACCTGACCTTCCTCCGCTGGTTGCCGAGCGCACCTTACCTCAGCGATGCGTTGCTGCCCAATCGGCACTTTAACTCTCTGAAATCTCAAGATAATAGATTTTTGTCCACGAAAGGTGTTTTTTCATTGATCAAAACACACTACGATCAGGGCATCGAATCTGCTTCCGAAGGCATTCCATGACGATCGCGCCGCAATCCTTTCCCTTCGTCTCCGTCAGCGGCTCGCCGCGCGAACGCGGCCGGCAATATGGCGAAGCCGCCGCGGACAGGGTGCGGATCAGTGCGGAGATCTATGCCAGTCAGCTCACCGATCTGGGCCTGGACGAGCGGGCGACGGCCGGGCTGATCTCGGATTTCGTGCCTCTGATGGAGGATTTCGGCGCGCATTATGTTGAGGAGATGCGCGGCATCGCCGAAGGCGCCGATATACCCTTCGAGCATGTTGTGCTGATCAACGCCCGGACCGAGATCGTGTCTATGGCGCGCCTTGAAACCGGCATTCCGGAGGATGATCCGGACGGCTGCACCGGAGCGGTCATCCTGCCTTCGCGCAGCGCGACGGGGCGGCTGATCCACGGACAGAACTGGGACTGGCGGGCTAAATGCGCGGAAACCGCGATCGTGCTGCGCGTCGCCAACGATGACGGTCCCGACTTCATGACCTTCACGGAAGCCGGCGGTCTCGCCCGTTGCGGCATGAACGCCGCCGGAATCGCCATCACCGCGAACTATCTGGAATCCGACCGCGACTACAAGACCAGGGGCGTGCCGCTGCCGCTGATCCGCCGCAAGGCGCTGGAGCAGCAGCATGTGGCGCTGGCGATGCGCGCGGTGGCGATCACGCCGAAGGCCTGCGCCAACAACATGATCGTAAGCCAGTCCGGCGGCTGGGCCATCGATTTCGAATGCGCCCCGGACGAGACCTTCCCGCTCTATCCCGATGACGGGCTGGTCGTCCACGCCAACCATTGGCTGAGCCCGGTCGCCTTGTCGAAGCTGAAGGATATGGGCATCCCCAGCACGCCCGACAGCTTCTATCGCGACTGGCGGGTGCGGGAACTGCTCCAGGCCAAAGGGCGGAAGCTGACGGCCGAGGATCTGAAGGCCGCCTTCTTCGACGATTTCGCCACGCCCTACGCCGTCTGCCGTCCGCCGCGTCCGACCGCGCGGGGCAACCTGTCCGCCACCGTCGCCATGGTCATCATGGAGCCGGAGACGGGGGTGATGGAGGTGGCGCCGCTGCCCGCGATCAACCGGACCTTCACACGCTATTCGCTGGCCGACGATCCGGTGGAACTGGAAGCGGCCGAATAGGCGAGGGGGCAACGACCCTCTGATATCCGCAAAATCCATAAATGGGAGGAAATGACCAAGATGCGTATGATCCTGTCTTATGGCGCGGCGACGATCCTCGCCGCCGGCTTCCTCTGCGGCCCCGCGGCGGCGCAGGAAACCACGCTCCGCGTCGCGTACAACGCGGATATCAGGAGCACCACCCCCGGCAGCAACCGCGACGACAACACCGACGCGGTCATCCTTCACACGGTGGAAGGGCTGGTCGCCTATCGGGAAGACCTCACGGTCGGCCCGCTCCTGGCGGAAAGTGTGGAGATGTCCGACGACGGCCTGACCTACACCTTCCACCTGCGCAACGACGTCGTCTTCCATAATGGCGAGCCCCTGACCTCAGCCGAGGTGCTGTGGAGCTGGGAGCGCTATCTCGATCCCGCCACCGAGTGGCGGTGCCTGCCGGACCTGGATGGCAGCAAGGGGCTGAAGATCGAATCGATCGAGGCGCCGGACGACATGACGGTCGTCTTCACGCTCAACCAGCCCAGCGCCCTCTTCCTCGACATCATGGCGCGGACCGATTGCGGCGGTTCGGCCATCATCCATCCCGATTCCGTCGCTGAGGACGGGACGTGGGTGGAGCCGATCGGCACCGGCCCGTTCACGCTGGGCGAATGGCGGCATGGCCAGTCGATCACGGTCGAGAAGTTCGACGGCTACGTCTCCCGCGAGGGCGAGCGGGACGGCTATACCGGCGGCAAGGAAGTGCTGGTCGATGCCGTGGAGTTCGTCATCATCCCCGATCCTTCGGCCGCCAAGGCCGCGCTTCTGGCGGGGGACGTCGACATCATCCCGGACATCAGCAGCGCCGACCAGGACGAGCTTTCGGCCGCCGAAGGCATAGAGATGGCGACCTCGCCGACCATGGGCACCAACGTCATCCTGTTCCAGACGCGCGATCCCATGATGGACGACCCGGCGCTGAGGGAGGCGATCGCCACCGCGCTCGACATCCCGCAGATCGTGGCCGCCGTGACCAACGGCAATGCGGAGGCGAACAACTCGATCGTGCCGTCGGCGTCCTCCTACCATACGGAGGTCCAGCAGCAGGGCTTCACCTACGATCCGGCGCGGGTCGAGACGCTGCTGGAGGAGGCAGGGTATGAGGGGGAGGAGATCGTCATGCTGACGAACACCCGATACCCCAGCAGCTACGACACGGCGGTTTACGCCCAGGCGATGCTCCAGGCCGCCGGCATCAACGCCAAGCTTGAGGTGCTGGAATGGGGCACCCAGCTCGACGCCTACACCTCCGGCAACTACCAGATGATGGCGTTCCCCTATTCGGCCCGGTTCGATCCCGCCCTCAGCTTCGAGGCGGTGATGGGCGACAAGGACGAACAGCCGCGCAAGGCGTGGGATAACCCGGAGGCCCAGGCGCTGCTGCGCGAGGCCATGGCGATCTCCGATCCCGCCGAACGTCAGGCGCTGTTCGACGAGTTGCACCGCATGTTCATCGCCGACGTTCCGCTGATCATGCTCTACAACGGCGCGGAGGTCGCCGCCTACTCCGACGCGGTGGAAGGGTACCAGCCCTGGCCGGCCAGCAAGCCGCGCCTCTGGGGCGTGAGCCTCGGCGAATAAGGCGGATTACCTGAAGGAAGCGGAGGGTTTCCCATGCTGAGGTTTGCGCTGACGCGGATCGCGATGGCCATACCGACGCTGCTGCTGGTCGCGGTTTCGGTCTTTGTCCTCATCCGTCTCATCCCCGGCGATCCGGCGATGCTGATGCTGGGCGACATGGCCGATCCCGACAGCCTGGCATCCCTCCGCGCCTCCTTCGGTCTCGACCGGCCGCTGCCGGTGCAGTTCGCGATCTGGCTGGGCCAGGTGCTCCAGGGCGATCTCGGAACCTCGATCAGCACCGGCCAAGAGGTCGGGCCGCTGATCCTCGACCGCTTCGCCGTCAGCGCCACGATCGTCCTCGTCGCCGTGGTGCTGGCCAGCCTGATCGCCGTTCCCGCCGGCATGATCGCGGCATGGCGGCAGGACAGTCTGGGCGATCTAGCCATCATCGGTGGCGCGACGCTGCTGCTCTCCATCCCCAGCTTCTGGCTGGGACTGCTGCTTCTGCTGCTGTTCGGCCTCAAGCTGGGCTGGCTGCCCGTCGTCGGCTACGTTTCCTTCCAGGAGGATTTCGGCTCAGCGATGCTCTACATGATCATGCCGGTCGCGACGCTGGTGATGGTGGAATCCGGCGTCGTCGCGCGGATGGCCCGCGCCAGCACGCTGGAGGTCCTCCGGCTGGACTACATCACCCATGCCCGCGCCAAGGGCCTGTCGGAATCCGCCGTGATGTGGCGGCACGCCTTCCCGAACGCCTTCGCGCCCACCTGGACGCTGATCGGCCTGATCCTCGGCAGCCTGCTTGGCGGGATCGCGGTGGTGGAGACGGTCTTCACCATTCCCGGCCTCGGCCGGCTGCTGGTCGACGCGATCTATGCCCGCGACTATCCCGTCATCCAGGGATGCCTGCTGTTCATCGCCGGGCTCTACGTCGTCATCAATCTGATTGTCGACCTGTTCTACCCCATCTTCGACCCGACGGTGACGGAATGAACATCCGAATCTTCGGCCTCGCCCCGAACGCGATCCTCGGCGGCGTCCTCATCGGCGCTTTGCTGACGGCGGCGATCTTCGGCATCGCCTGGACGCCCTACGATCCGCTGGCGATCGATTTCCAGGCGCGGCTGGCCCCGCCCGGACCGGACCATTGGCTGGGCGCCGACGAATTCGGGCGCGACGTGCTGAGCCGCCTTCTGGCCGGCGCGTCGACCAGCGCCTGGATCAGCTTCCTCACCGTCATCAGCGCGCTGGCCGCCGGAACGCTTATCGGCGTCGCGACCGGCTATTTCAGGGGCTGGTTCGATCGTTTCGTCATGGCGTTCAACGACGCGCTGCTGGCCTTCCCGGGGATGTTGCTGGCGCTCGGCCTGCTCGCCGTCCTCGGCGCGAACGAATACGGCATCATCCTCGCCCTGGCGCTGGCCTACACCCCATCTGTCGTCCGGGTGGTGCGGTCGACCGTGCTGTCCCTCCGGGAGCGGGAGTTCGTGGAGGCGTCGCGAATCATGGGGAATTCCGAGACGTTCACCATGGGCCGCCACATCCTGCCCAACTGCATCGCCCCGCTGATCGTGCTGGGCACCAGCATGTTCGGCTGGATCCTGCTGGCGGAAAGCGCGCTCAGCTTCCTCGGCCTGGGCGTGCCGCCGCCCGCGCCGACCTGGGGCAACATGCTGGCCGGTAGCCGGCCCTTCATTTCCCAGGCGGTATGGCTCGGCATCTTCCCCGGCCTCTGCATCTCCCTGACCCTGCTGGGCGTCAACCTGCTGGGCGACGCCCTGCGCGACAGGCTCGACCCGAGGATGCGCTGATGACCGCCCGTCGCGACGACATCCTGCTGGATGTCCGGAACCTCGATCTCGGCGTCCGGCCGGCGCTCTCCATCGCACGGGATGTCAGCTTCACCGTCAGCCCGGGGGAGATCGTCGCCCTGGTCGGGGAGTCGGGCAGCGGCAAGACGATGGTCGCCCGCGCCGTCCTCGACCTCCTGCCTTCGCCGGTCGCAGCGACGGGCGGGCAGGTGACATTCGGCGGCCAGGACCTCTCAGGCATGACCGCACGGTCGATCCGCTCCGTCCGCGGGGCGCGCATCGGCATGGTCTTTCAGGAACCGATGACCTCCCTCAACCCGGCCCTGACGATCGGCCGTCAGTTGGAGGAAGGGCTGAAGCTCCATACGAAGCTGAAGCCCGCCGAGCGCAAGGCGCGCATCCTCGCCATGCTGGATCGCGTCGGCATCGCGGAGGGCGAGAAATGCCTGAAGGCTTTCCCCCACCAGTTCTCCGGCGGCATGCGCCAGCGCATCATGCTGGCCTCCGTCATGCTGCTGAAGCCGGCGCTGCTGGTCGCCGACGAGCCTACGACGGCGCTCGACGCGCTGGTGCAGCGCGACGTGCTGGAACTGATGGTCGAGCTGACTCGGGAGAACGGCACGGCCATCCTTCTTATCAGTCACGACCTTTCGATGGTGGCGCGCTACGCCGACAAGGTTGTCGTCATGCATCAGGGCGAGGTGGTGGAGCAGGGGCGGACGGAGGACATATTGCTGTCCCCGCGCCACGACTACACGCGCAAGCTGCTGGACGCGATGCCCAGGCGGCAGCCCGCCCGGCCGGCGTCCCGGACGGAGTCGCCGATCGTCGAGGTGCGGGATATGACCGTCGACTATCCGGGCCGCCGCCGGATGTTCGGGAAGGAGCCGGGCAAGCGCGCGGTCGACGGCGTCAGCCTGGCCGTCCTGCCGGGAGAGACGGTGGCCGTGGTCGGCGGCAGCGGGTCGGGCAAGACCACGCTCGGCCGGTCGATCATCGGGCTGGTGAAGCCGAGCGGCGGCGGCGTGCTGTTCGACGGCGTCGATCCCTTCGGGGGCGGCAGGGACCGTGTGGCCAACTTCCGCGCCGGCTGCCAGATCATCTTCCAGGATCCCTATTCCTCGCTGGACCCGCGGATGCGCGTCGGCGCGATCGTCGCGGAAGCGCTGCGCCATCAGCAGGGCCTCGACGCGACGGCGAAGCAACGGCGGGTCAGCGAAGTGCTGGCGGAGGTGGGGCTGGATGACGGCTATGCAGACCGCTTCCCCCACCAGCTTTCGGGCGGCCAGCGTCAGCGTGTGGCGATCGCCCGCGCGATCGTGCGGAAACCTTCCTTCATTATCGCGGATGAGCCGGTGTCGGCGCTGGACATGACTGTCCAGAAGCAGATCCTGGAGCTTTTCGCGCGCCTCCAGCGGCAGTACGGCTTCGCCTGCCTGTTCATCTCACACGATCTGGGCGCGGTGGAGCAGGTGGCCGACCGGGTGCTGGTCATGCAGCACGGGAAGATCGTGGAAAGCGGCCCGCGCGATGCCGTGTTCGACCGGCCGGAACACCCCTACACCCGCCGCCTGCTCTCCGCCATCCCCGCGCTGGAGCCGATGCCCGGCGGCGGCTTCCGCCTGCGCAACCGCCACGCGGTGGACGCCGACCGTCTGGCGGCAGGGTGATTGCCCTTGTCGAAACCATGCGTGCCTACACCTTTCGACAGGCTCAAGGTGAGGATGCGTTCCAAAAGAAACTGTCATGCTGGACTTGATCCAGCATCCATGCGGTGTCGACGGATACCAGGATCGCGCCCGGTTCTCGCCGCCGGTGAAGCGGTGAGAGCCTATGGATTCCGGATCAAGTCCGGAATGAGCAGGAATGGGAAACTTCGCCCTCATCTCCTCATGGTGAGCCTGTCGAACCATGTGGACACACACCTTTCGACAGGCTCAAGGTGAGGAATTCTCTCGTCCGTTCGGCCCATCACTGCAGCCGGAAGGCCACCGGCAGGACAACCTCCATCTGCGCCGTCGTGATTTCCTCCGGCATTGGGGGGAGGGGCTGGGCGCGTTCGATCATCTCCTCCACCGCGCGGTCCAGCGCGGCGTGGCCGGAGCTTTCGTCGATCCGGTAGGACAGGACGTTGCCCTGACGGTCGACGGTGAAGCGCAGCGTCGCGATGCCTTCGTAACGGCGGCTCTGCGCGCGGCGGGGATACTCCTTGTACCTCTCCAGCCAGGCGCTCAGCGCTGCGGCATAGTCCATGCGCCGCCCGTCATTGGTGGGAGTTCCCGTCTCGACAGCCGCCGGGGCGGGGGCGGGGACCGGGGCCGGGGCGGGCGCTGGTTGCGGGGGCGGGGAAGCGACCGGAGCCGGCGTAACAGGCGGTGCCACGGGCTCGGGCGGCGGCGGGGCCGGCTTGACCTGCGGCGGCGGCGGATCGATGGCCGGAAGTGACTGTGCGGGCTCCGGCGGCAGCGCGGCGATCTGCTCCTCCGCCGGCTGTGCCGGCTCTTCGACAGCTTCCTCGACAGGTTCTTGCGGCGGTTCTTCGGGCGGCGGCTCCACGATTTCCGGTTCCTGGACGACCTCCTCCGGCGGAGGAGGTTCCGGCACGGGCTCCATGATCTCCGCCGGGATATCGGCCAGCGGTTCGGGCTCCGGCTCGACGACGGGTTCTTCCGCCGGCGCCCGGACAGTCTCGACCTGCTCCTCAGGGACATCCTCGGCCGGAATCGGCTCGGCGACGGGGTTCGACCTCTCGGTTGCAGGAACGACAGGCGCCGGGGCAAGTTCGACCATGATGGCGGCGGGCGCGGCGCCGCGCGGCGGCGAGGACGGTTCCCGCAACATCCATGCCGCGGCGCTCAGATGCGCGCAGAGGATCGCTACTCCGGCGACGCCCCATAGCGCCCCCTCGCGCCATGAAAGTCGGCCGAAGTCGGGGGCGTGGACAATGTCGCCCATGCCCGTCATCGCGCGGTGTCCGCCGGGCCGGGCGACGACGGCCGGTCGGCAGCCCTGCCCTCGTCGGCCGTGGCCGGAACCGTCTCCAAGCCAACGAGCGCGATCTTGAGATGGCCGGCATCGCGCAGCAGGTTCATCAGCTCCATGAGATCGTGATAGCTGACCGATTGATCCGCACGCAGGAAGATCCGGGCTTCGCGGTCGCCATCGGTGACGCGCTCGAGCGCGGCGCCCAGCATATCCCGCGCCACCGGATCGTCGCCGACCGCCAGCGACAGATCCTGCTTCAACGTCAGATAGACCGGTTCGTCGGGACGCGGCTGCGCCTCGGCGGTCGAGGAGGGCAGGTCGACGGCGATGTCGACGGTGGCAAGCGGCGCCGCGACCATGAAGATGATCAACAGGACGAGCATCACGTCGATAAAGGGCGTGACGTTGATCTCATGGTTTTCCACCAGATCGTCGCGCTCGTCGCTGGCGTTCAGGCTTCCGGCCATCTTGCTACTCCGCGGCCCTGGCGACCATGGATCGTCCGTCCGCCTCCGGGGGCGGCGCCTTGCGATAGTCGAGGTCGCGGCTGATCAGCCGTTCGACGCCGGCGGAAGCGTCGGCGAGCAATTGCCGGTAGCCGGTGATGCTCCTGGCGAAAAGGTTGTAGATGACGACCGCCGGGATCGCGGCGACAAGCCCGAGCGCCGTCGCCAGCAATGCCTCGGCGATGCCCGGCGCCACCACCGCCAGGTTGGTGGTTTGCGCTTCGGAAATGCCGATGAAGGCGTTCATGATGCCCCATACGGTTCCGAACAGGCCGACGAAGGGGGCGGTGGAGCCGATCGTCGCCAGCACGCCCGCGCCCCGCGTCATGCGCCGGCCGGCCTGCGCCTCGATGCGCGACAGGTGCGACGCAACCCGCTGGAGCAGCCCCTGCGCGCCGGCATGGTCCAGCGCGCGGGCCGATCGGCGCAACTCATGCTCGGCGGCGCGCACCAGCAACGCCGCCGGGTCGGTGCGCTTGTCAAGCGCGCGGCTGGCGCTATCGAGATTGTCGGCGGCGGTTATCGCCTTCAACGCCCGGCGGACGCGGGCTTTCGCCACCAGCAACTCCAGCGATTTCGCCAGCCAGACGGTCCATGTGACGAGGCTCGCGAAGATGAGCCCGATCATCACGCTCTTCACGACCCAATCCGCCGCCATATACATCCCCCAGGGCGACAGGTCATGGGGCAGATCCGCACGGCGCTCGGGCGTGGCGAGCGGATCCTGAACCGGCGTCGCGGGATCGTCGAGCAGGAGCGGATCGGGTTGTTGCGGGGCTGCGTCCCCAGTGGCCTCCGCCGCGTCTTCCACAGCCGCAGGCGCGGATTGATTATCGGCGGCGGTTTCAGTCGGTGAAGGGGAAGCTGTTTGCGACAGTTCGCCCGCTTCCCCCGCATTGTCCGCAGGGAGGCCGGGATTCGCCGCGCCGGACGTTGGCGAGGGCGCTTCGGCCTGCTGGGCGAAGGCGACGGGCGATGCACACAGGGTCAGGGCGACAATGACGGCGAACCGCGCCCAAGCGCCGGCCGGGGGGGCCGTCCGGGTTCGGTGCGGGCATGTCTGATCCATCGGGGACTCCGGCGTCGGAAGGTGTTGTGAGAACCGTTCGCATTCTCACGATTTTTATTTCCGATGCAAGCATGGTGGGCGCGTCAGTCCGGCGCGTCCAGTTCCAGCCCGTTGGCGCTGACGTTGAACGCCCTCAGCTTCGGGCTCGGCGACAGGTCGATGACCGTCAGGCTGGCGGGGCCAACGGGGATTATATGGCTCGGCTGAAGGCCGACAAGAAGGGCGCAGGCCGCCCTGATCACGCCGCCATGTGTGACCACCAGCGCCGTCTCCTCCGCAGGACCGGCCAGTTCCTCCAGCGCCCCCCCGATGCGGGCGCAGAATGACTCCCAGCTTTCCCCGCCGGGAGGCGTATATGTGCCCGCCCGCCAGCCGGCGAAGGCGTCCGGCCGGTCGCGGCGCAGATCGTCCAGGCTGGCCGCCGTCCATTCGCCCACGTCGATCTCGCGCCATCGCCTGTCCCGAACGGCCGAAGCGTAACCCAGTATCTCTGCCGTCTCTCTGGTCCGCGCCAGGTCGGAGCAGACGATTCGGGCAGGGGCCAGACTGCGGACCAGCCCTGCCAGCCGCTCGGCCTGACGCCGGCCCCGGTCGGACAGCGGCGCGTCGGCTTGTCCCTGAAGCTGCCGAAGGGCGTTCCAGGTGGATTCGCCGTGGCGGACCAGCAGAAGGCGCGTCATGCGACCCTCCGGCCGGAAGCATCGAAGATCGCTGCCGGTCGCTCCGGCAGGCGGAAGGCGATCGGGTCGCCCAGCCGCGCGCCCGGATGCCGATCCACAACGCCGACGATCCTCAGCCCGTCGCCGCGAAGGCCGGTCACCATCACCCGTCCCGCGATGGGCGTGGCCTCCGCGAAGGAAAGGGAGAGCGTCCCCGCCGTTCCCGGCTCCGCCGGCGTCAGGGCCTCCGGCCGGAAAAGCAACTCATATCGGCCTGTCCGGGAGGGCGCGGGGCCAAGATCGATCCCCTCCAGGTCGAACCGTCCTTCCCTCGCTTCGGCCGGCAGCAGATTGCCGGGCGGCGTGCCGATGAAGGTGGCGACGAAAGCCGTTTCCGGTTCGTCCATCAGGGCTTCGGGCGGGCCGAACTGCTGCACCAGCCCGTCTTTCATGACGGCGACATGGGTGGCCATGGTCATCGCTTCGACCTGATCGTGGGTGACATAGACGGCGGTCGCCCCCGTCGCCCGGTGGAGGCGCATCAGCTCACTGCGCATCTCCACCCTCAGCTTGGCGTCCAGGTTCGACAGAGGTTCGTCGAACAGCAGGATGCTCGGCTGCGGGGCCAGCATCCGGGCGATCGCCACGCGCTGCTGCTGACCGCCGGATATCTCGCCGGGATAGCGTTCAGCCAGTTCCCCGATATCCAGGAGCGCCAGCACCTCCGCGACCCTTTCGCGCCGCGCGGCCGCCGGCATCTTCGCCACCTTCAGCGGCCAGTCGACATTGCCGGCGACGGTCATGTGCGGCCACAGCGCGTAGCTCTGGAAGACCAGGCCGGCGTCGCGGGCCCCGGCACTGGCCAGAACCCCGCCTTCGCCGCTGGAAACCGTCCGCCCGTTGAAGACGATCTCCCCTTCGGTCGGCGGTTCCAGCCCGGCCAGCATCCGCAGCATGGTCGATTTGCCGCAGCCCGAGGGGCCGACCAACGTCAGGAACGCCCCCTTCGGGACCACGAAATCGACGCCGGCCACAGCCTGGAAATCGCCGAACCGCTTCACCAGCGACCGGATCTCTATCGCATTCATGCTTTCAGTCATTCTTCATCCAAGGCTGGGAGGCCCGCTGGAACCGCTGGGCGATCAGCGTCGCGATCACGGAGACCAGCAGGATCACCACGGTTATCGCGTTGGCGAATTGCAGGAATCCTTCCGAGGCGTAGCGGAAGGCGACGACGCTCAAAAGCGGCGTGGCGGGCGTGAACAGCAGCACCACCAGAGACAGGTCCCGCACGATCTTGACGAAGACCAGCAGCGCGCCCGCCGTCAGCCCCCTCACCGTCAGCGGGGCGAAGATCGCGAACAGCCGCCGGATGAAGGACGCGCCGGCCATCCGGGCGGAATCCTCCAGGTCGCCGCTGACCTGGCTCATCACCGAACGGCCGGACTGGGTGGCGAAAGGCAGCAGATAGGCCGCCCCCGCGATCGCCAGCAGCGCGAAGGTGCCATAGAGCGCGGGCATCGGGCCGATCGGCCTCCCGAACAGCGCGATATAGGCCGCGCCGAAGGCGATGCCGGGGATCAGCAGCGGCAGGAAGCTGACCTGCGACAGGAAGGCGGCGATCATCCCGCCCTTGAACCGGCTGACATAGTAGGCGACCAGCAGGCCCAGCAGCGTCGCCGCCACGGCCACCACCAGCCCCAGCCCGATCGTGGTCACCGCCGCCGATGCGAAATCGGCATTGTGGAAGATGCCGGCCTGCCCCTGCGCGATCTCCGGATCGGACTGGCCGATCCAGTAATGCAGCGTCAGTTCTGAGAAGATGTCGCCCTTCTGGGTGGTCAGGCTGGAGAGGATCAGGATGATCGTCGGGACCACCGTGGTCATCAGGCAGATCGTTGCGGCCGCCCCGAACAACGGCCAGCGCCAAGCCCCCAGCGCGAACCGCTTAGTCCGGCCGCCCTTGCCGGTGATGGTGGCGTAGGACCGCCGCCCGGCGACCAGCCGGTTCCCAGCCCAGAGGAACAGGGCGGACACCACGATCAGCAGCAGCGCCAGCACATAGCCGCGCTCCACCTGTCCTGTCTCGATCATGCCGTAGAGACGCGTCGCCAGCGTCTGGAACCGGACGGGCAGGCCCAGCAGAGCGGGGGCGGCGAAGTTGCTGACCCCGCCGGCGAAGGTCAGCGACGCGCCGGCGATCACTGCCGGCAGGACGACCGGCAGGGTGATGCCGACAAGGATGCGGCTGCGGCTGGCGCCGGTGAGTTGCCCGGCCTCCAATATGTCGGAGTTGATGGAGGAAAGGGCCGCGGCGATCAGCGCGAACGCCAGCGAATAATAGTGCGCGATCAGCACGATCAGGATCGGCGCCATACCCCAGGCGAGCCAGTCGGGCACGTCGATGCCCGCGGCCTGGAGGAAGCCGGTCGATCCGCCGATCCGGTCGTTGCGGAACATGACGCCCCAGGCCAGCGCGATGGCGAAGCTGGGGATCATGAAGGGCAGGGTCGCCAGCACGCCGATCGTCCGGCGGAAGGGCAGGTCGGTCAGCACCACCAGCCAGGCGAGGAAGCCGCCGATCAGGACGGTGCCGATGCCGACGCCCAGCCCGATGACGATCGTGTTGAGGAGCGGCCACCAGAAAAGGTTGGGCGACAGCCGGCTGGCCAGCACCTCCTCCCAGGCGACGCCGCCCGTCGCCAGCGCGATCTTGACCAGCGGCGCGAGGATCAGGATTCCGACCAGCACGGCCAGGACAGGGCCCAGGATCCCGCCCGGCCGCGCAATGCGCCGCCGGGCGGTTCCGATCATCGACCCCGACAGGGACGCCTGGATCATTGCAGGGTCAGGATCAGATCCGCGATCTCCTGCCGGATCTCCGCCGTCTCCTCGGAGTCGATCGACCAGGCGCGGAACTCGTCCAGCGGCACGGCGTCGGGATGGGGGACGATGTCGGTACGGGTCGCGTAATCCCCCGGCACGTAGAACGGCTCATAGGCCGGCCCGCCGGTCTCGCTGTCGTCGCCCATCATGAAATGGATCAGCAGCCGCGCCGCCGCCGGATGGGGCGCATCCTCCACGATCCCCAGAAGGGCCGGGAAGATGATCCCCGGCGACGGCTTGACCTCGTTCGCGACCTGGAGTGCCCAGCCCTCATCCTCATTGTCGCGCCGGTCGGAATAGCTGGTGAAGCCGATCGGCGGGTCTTCCTGACCCTTGAGGCCGATGGCGGCGTTCACCGCATCGGTGTTGGCGACCAGGATCAGTTCGTTCTCGAACAGGTCGACAATCCATTGCTCGCCGGCAGAGGACACGCCGGAATCCAGCTCTATCGGCTCTCCGAACTCCGCCTCGTAGGCCTCGGCCATGGCGTCGGACCGCAGCACCGCCTCCACCATCAGGTCCAGATAGTCGCCCCGTTGCAGCGGGTCGACCATGATGACGCGTCCCGCCCATTCGTCCCGCGTCAGGTCCCACAGATTATCCACCGGCGCGCCGTCGGGATATTTCTCCTCATTATACATCAGCACCTTGGTGGAGAGGCGGTTGGCCAGCAGGGGCTGCTGATATTCCTCCGGCACGCGGTCGGCGAAGTCGGCCGGGACATAGGGCTGGAGATAGCCGTTCGCCACCAGATCCGTGAACACGACAGGCGCGTCGGAAATGTAGGCTACGTCGGCGTTGGCGATGCCGGCCTGCCGCTCGGCGGTGAGACGGGCGATCTGCTCCGTCGAGGAGATGTCGAACGGGATGAGGTCGATGCCCGAGTAAGCCTCCTCGAACGCCGTTTCGACCTGATAGATCCGGCTGGTGAAGGAATAGACGACGACCTCGCCTTCCTTCCTCGCCAGTTCCGCCAGTTCCTCGACGCTCGCGCTGTCGAGATCTTGGGCATGGGCGCCAGCGACGGTCAGCGCCGCGGCGGAAGCCATGAGGATGCTCAGGGTTCCTTGTCGAACTGTCATGTCGGTCCTCCCTTCTGAAACCGGTGTTGCACGAAGGCGCGGGGCCGATCCCCGCACCCTGACGCCAGCACCGTACGCAAGTTATCTTGCTTTATGAGTTACAATTGCATGAAATATTGCTGAAAGCAAGCCCGATCCGATTTTCTGCAAGGAAGCTTGCAGAGCTGCGGTATGACTTGACCTGAGCACGGGCAATGGAGGTTCCATGGGGCTTCACGAAATCATTGAGGAGCATGAGGCCAGCCTGACGGCGGCCGACCGAAAGCTGGTCCGGGTCCTGCTCACCCAGCGGACGGAAGCCGCCTTCCTTTCGGCGGCCGACCTTGCGGCGCGGGCCCAGGTGCATGAGGCGACGGCCGTCAGGCTGGCCCAGAAGCTCGGCTTCAAGGGATATCCCGATCTCCGTGCCGCCCTTCAGGCGGAGGTGCTGGAGGCCGGCGATCCGGCGCTCCGTGTTCGCCGGCGGCTGGGCCGGACCGGCGAAGGCGACGTGCTGGCCGATCTGGTGGAGGCCGAACGGCTGGCGCTGGAAGGGCTGCTCGCCCATGTCGATCAGGCGAAGGTGGAAGAGGCGGCGCGGATGCTGGTCGCTTCCCGCCGCGTGTTCGTCTTCGCGCTCGGCAATGCCTCCGCGCTGGCTGACCTGGCGATCCGCCGGCTCCGGAGGGCAGGCTTCGCGGTGGTCGACATCCGCTTCTACGGAAGGGAACTGGCGGAGAGGCTGGTATCGCTGGGTCCGGATGATTCGATCCTGGCCTTCGCCTTCCGTCGCACGCCGACCGGGCTGGTCCCGCTCCTGGAACATGCCGGCGCGGTCGGGGCCGGGACGCTTCTGATCGGCGACGCCGCAGGGCAGATGATCCGGCCTCGTCCCCATTGCACTCTCGCCGCTCCGCGTGGCGCGGAAGGGGAATTCCAGACGCTGACCGTCCCGATGGCGATCGTCAACGCGCTGATCCTGACGATCGCGCGGCTGGATCAGGGCCGGTCGCTGGACGCGCTCGAAAGGCTGGGCGGCCTGATCCGGACTTTCGAGACGGGGGCTCGCTAGTGCGATGGTTTCAACGCTTGATTCCCAAGCGTTGAAAGCTGAATCGCACTAGCTCCAATAAGTTGGTGTTCCGATTCAGCCGACGGATGGGAACCATCCGTCGGCATCGGAACACTAGCGTCCAGAATCTCCGCTTCCGCTGCGTCTCGCCATGCGCCCGGCGGCAGATCGCCCAGCGCCAGCTTCCCCACCGCGACGCGGACCAGCCGCAGGGTCGGATGGCCGATGGCTGCCGTCATGCGGCGGACCTGCCGGTTCTTGCCTTCCGTCAGGGTCAGGGCGATCCATGCGGTGGGGATCGATTTGCGATAGCGCACCGGCGGGTCGCGCGGCGGCAGCGGCGGCTCGCCCTCCAGCCGCTCGGCCAGGCAGGGGCGCGTGCCGACGTCGCCATAGCGGACGCCCCGGCGCAACGCCTCCAGCGCATCGTTGCCGGGGATATTCTCCAACTGCGCCCAATAGGTGCGCGGGTGGCCGTGGCGGGGATGGATCAGCCGGTCGATGAACCGCCCGTCATCGCTCAGGATCAGCAACCCCTCGCTGTCCCGGTCCAGCCGGCCGGCGGCGTAGACGCCCTTGGGCAGGCCGAATTCCGCCAGCGTGCGCTGCCCGGCCTCTCCGGTGAACTGGCACAGCACGCCATAGGGCTTGTTGAAGGCGATGATGCGGGTCATGGCGCGGCGAACATTCGCACCCGCCCGCCGTCCCCGTAAAGCCTTCGTTAAGCGGCGCGATGCGATGGTCCCTGGCCATGGGTATGCTCGACGCCATTGCGCCTTCGCGGCCGCGCTTCCCGCACCGCCTCGCCACGGACAGGCGGGGCGCGGCGGCGGTGGAATTCGCGCTGGGCGCGCCGCTCCTCATCATGGTTGCCGTGGGGCTGATGGAGATCTGCTCCGTCCTCTTCGCCTCCAGCCTTCTCGAAGGCGGGCTGCGGGAGGCCGCGCGGGCCGGATCGACCGGCTATACGTCGGAGGACATGACGCGGGAGGAATACATCATCTCGATCGTGGAGGAGAACACGATCGGGCTGATCGACCTGTCGGCCGGCGACCTCAGCTACAAGGTCTATGAGAGCTTCACCTACGCCAACGATCCCAGGGAGCCGTGGGTCGATGAGAACGACAACGGGATGTACGATTCCGACGAGGACTATACCGACGTCAACGGCAACGGCGCGTGGGACCCCGACATGGGCGTCGCGGGGCTGGGCGGAACCGGCGACATCGTCCTCTACACCATCGACTATGACTGGCCGCTCCTGACGGGCTTCCTGTCCCACCTGATCGGCGAGGGCGGCACGATCCCGCTGCGCGCGGCAACGATCGTCCGCAACGAACCGTTCGACGCCAGCAGCCCGCTAACCGGGGCCGGCACGTGACTTGCCGAGGCTTCCTAAAGCACCGGCGCGGCGCTGTGATGGTGGAGATCGCCTTCGCGATGTCGATCCTGGCGCCGCTTGTGCTGGGGGCGGTGGAACTGGCGCGCTTCGTCCTGCTACAGCAGAAGCTGGACCGCGTCGCCGCCACGGTGGGCGATCTCGCCTCGCGCGGGCGCGCCCTGACCCCGGCGCAGATAAACGACATCTTCGCGTCGATCGACAGCCTGGTCAGCCCGTTCGATTTCGACGGGGAAGGGGAGGTCATCCTGTCCTCCATCGACACGATCTCCCAGACCGATCCGCGGGTGGCGTGGCAATATCGCGGGAACGACACCGCCGCGACGCCGGAAAGCAAGTACGGCGCCGAAGGCGACATCGTCGCCAGCATGGCCGGAGAGGACGGGCTCCTGGATGAGCATGAAAGCGTGATCGTCGCGGAGGTGTTCTTCGACTTCGAGCCGCTTTTCGTCCCCGACCTGATCGGCCCGGTTGAACTTTACCACCGCGCCCTCTTCCGGCCGCGCCTGTCCGATCAGGTGCTGGAGGAGTAGGGCGGCGGCTTGGCCGCCGCCCCTTGCCGTTCAGCCTGTCAGCGCCTTCTCCTCCCGCAGCCCTTTGAAGGTGCTGTACATCATCGCCAGCAGCACCACGGCGAAGGGAATGCCGGTAGCCACCGCCGCGGCCTGCAGCGAGCCCAGCCCGCCGCCCAGAAGCAGGGCGATTGCGACCAGCCCCTCGAAGATCGCCCAGAACACGCGCTGGGCCATCGGCGCGTCGGTCTTGCCGCCGGCGGTGATCGTGTCGATCACCAGCGACGCCGAATCCGACGAGGTGACGAAGAACACGATCACCAGCACGATCCCGACGAAAGAGACGATCGCCGTCAGGGGCAGAGCCTGCGCCATCACGAACAGCTTCAACTCCTGCGCCGCGTCGGTGACGGCCACATTGCCCTGCGCGACCACCTGATCGATCGCCGCGCCGCCGAAGGTGGACATCCAGATGATGCTGACGACGGTGGGGACGATGAGCACGCAGGTGACGAACTCCCGCACCGTGCGTCCGCGCGAGACCCGCGCGATGAACATCCCGACGAACGGCGACCATGAAATCCACCAGGCCCAGTAGAACGCCGTCCAACCCTGCATGAAATCCTGATCCTCCCGTCCGAACGGGTTGGACAGCGGCACGATCCGCGTAACGTAGGCAGCGGCGTTCTCGAAGATCCCGGTTGCGATGACCAACGTCGGCCCCGCCACAAAGATGAAGGCAAGCAACACGAAAGCCAGGATCATGTTGATTTCCGAAAGCCGCTTCACCCCTGCATCCAGCCCGGCGACGACGGAGATCAGGGCGATAGCGGTGATCGCCATGATCAGGATCACCTTGGCCGTATCGGTCAGCGGCGCGCCGAACAGGAAGTTCAGCCCTGCCAACGCCTGCTCCGCGCCGAAGCCGAGCGACGTCGCGAGGCCGAACAGCGTGGCGAACACGGCCAGGGCGTCGATGACGTGGCCGGGCCAGCCCCAGATACGTTCCTTGAGCAGCGGATAGAAGGCCGAACGAAGCGTAAGTGGAAGACCGCGATTATAGGCGAAGAAGGCGAGCGCCAGCCCGACAACCGCATAGATCGCCCAGGGATGAAGCGCCCAATGGAAGATCGTCGCCGCCATGGCGTTGGCCTGCGCCGTCTCGGAGTCAAGACCGGTAGTCGTCAGCGGAGCC
Organism: Inquilinus sp. CAU 1745; assembly: GCF_039839375.1. Lineage (NCBI taxonomy): Bacteria > Pseudomonadati > Pseudomonadota > Alphaproteobacteria > Rhodospirillales > Rhodospirillaceae > Inquilinus > Inquilinus sp. CAU 1745. The sequence continues at coordinate 25,490 of NZ_JBDOQU010000006.1, read as the reverse complement.
CAGCTTCCGCCATTGACGGAGGTTTGGTAGTGAGTGAGCGGTTCGGAAACGCCGAAGAACATCAGGCCGATGCCCATGCCGGCGGCGAACAGCATGGAGAACCAGCCGCCGTAGGAGTAGCTCGGCTTGGCGTCCTTGCCGCCCAGCCGGATGCTTCCATAGGGCGAGAAGATCAGCAGCAGGCAGAACAGCACGAAGATGTTGCCGGCCATCAGGAGAAGCCAGTCGAACATATTGACCAGCCATGCCTGCAGGCCAAGATCCCTGAACGAGCCTTCGGCGACGGTCTCGCTGGCATCCACGCCGTTGAAGAAGGCGGCCGTGCCCTCCTGGAAAATCAGCGCAAGGATCACGAACGCCACGATAAGAACGGCGGAAACGAAAAAGACCGGATTGTGAACATCGAGTCCCAGTATCCGGATGTTGTCCTGGCCGATTTTGTGGGGCGTGAAGGTTGGGCTTTGCGGTGGATAGGATGTGGTGTCGCTCATGGTCGCTCCCCTGTCTGACGGGTGCGGGCGTGGTTGAAGGATCCGCCCGCTTGGAACCATGCCGGCCGTCCGGGAGCTGTCGCCCCTCGGCCCGACATAGCGAAGTGCTTCAGTAAACGAAAAAAAAATATAGAGGGTCGCGCCGAAAACGACAAACCGGCGGTCGATTCACGACTTTGTCGGTCCGTTGGGACCAGAGCGCGGGCATGAAAAAGGGCCGGAGCGCCTTCGACGCTCCGGCCCATTCTTCCAACTCCCCTGCGTGAGGAGCGTCGGCTTCTAACCCTCGAACTCGGGCAGGGCCTTCAGTTCGGCTTCGGTCATGTTGACGACGACCACGTCGGTCGTGCTGTCGAACATCAGCATCGAGGGCTCAAGGGCGACCGTCTTGGCGCCGATGCCCAGGAAGCCGCCGGTGGTGACCAGGATCTGCTGGGCGGCGCCGGGCACGCCCATGATCTCCGTCACCTCGCCGACCGTGTCGCCATCCGGGGACTGCACGGACTTGCCGATCAGCTCATCCGGGCTCATCGTCTCCAGGATGCCGGCGGTCGCGCCCTCGGCCTCGGCGGAGGCGCCGGTGGTCGTGCCGACGACGGCGTCCGCGCCGGTTTCGACCGTGCCTTCGGCCGTGGTCTCCGCGCCGCTCATCATGTCGCCGGCGGCATCGGTCGTGTTGTCGATCGCCTCGCCGGTCGCGTCGACGGCGTTGCCGATGGCGTCACCGGTCGCGTCCACCGCGTCGCCGGTGGTCTCGGCCACGCTGTCGAGCACACCGCCGCCCTCGGCGTCGGCTTCAGCACCGACACCGACTTCGGCGCCGATATCGGCTTCCGCGCCGGCATCGACTGAATTCTCCGTCGTCGGCGCCACGACCTGACTGTCGGACTCGACGCCGACATTGGCCTCGGCGTCCACCCCGGCGCTTCCGGAACTCTGCGCGAAAGCGGCAGGCGACAGGAGGGCGAGGGTCGAAACGGCTGTGATCAGATGCTTGCGCATGTCATTACCTCATTCGTTCGCATTGGGGCTCTTCTTGCGCCCCGACGAGCTAGAGAACGGCAGGTTCCCGATCACCGTTCCCCGTCGGCCCCCAAGCACGCGAAATGACCGCCGCCGCGCCGCTTTTGCGCCCTGATTGGGCAACTTGGCCTTTTTTGGCGGTTCGGCCGTTCCTTATATTATACCTCATATCCGTCGGCCCGAGGGCGGAGGTTCCGCTCCGGCGGGCCTTTCCGAGGCGGAACGAGTGTGGTATCGCCTGACCCCTTCGCGTTCGCGCCATTCCTGGCCGCTTCCCCGCGCCATTAAGACCAAGGCTCCATGCAGACTTTCCTGGATTTCGAAAAGCCGATCGCCGAGTTGGAAGGCAAGATCGAGGAACTGCGCCATCTCTCCGACGACGGCGACATCAATATCGCAGAGGAGGTCGGCCGGCTGCAGACCAAGGTCGACCGGCTTTTGCGCAGCACGTACGAGAAGCTGACCCCGGCGCAGAAGGTGCAGGTGGCGCGCCACCCCAACCGTCCGCATTTCAGCGACTATGTCGACGCCCTGATCGAGGATTTCACGCCGCTGGCCGGCGACCGCGCCTTCGCGGAGGATCGCGCCATCGTCGGCGGCATGGGCAGGTTCCGCGGCCGTTCCGTGATGCTGATCGGCCATGAGAAGGGCGCGGACACCGAAAGCCGCGTCCGGCACAACTTCGGCATGGCGAAGCCCGAGGGCTACCGGAAGGCCATCCGCCTGATGAACCTGGCCGATCGGTTCAACCTGCCGGTGGTGACGTTCGTCGATACGGCCGGCGCCTATCCCGGCGTCGCGTCGGAAGAGCGCGGCCAGGCCGAAGCCATCGCCCGTTCGGTCGAGGTCTGCCTGGGGCTGAAGACGCCCATCATCTCGATCGTCATCGGCGAGGGGGGGTCCGGCGGGGCGATCGCCATCGCGGTGGCGGATCGGGTTCTGATGCTCGAACACGCGGTTTACTCCGTGATCTCGCCGGAAGGCTGCGCCCAGATACTCTGGAAGAACGCCGCCCAGGCGGCCGAGGCGGCGGCGGCGCTGCGCCTGACGGCCAGCGACCTGAAGCAGCTTGGCGTCATCGATTCCGTCATCACAGAACCCATGGGCGGGGCGCATCGCTTCCCGGAGGCGGCGATAACCCGCGTGGGCAATGCGGTGGAGCAGGCGCTCGACGGGCTGCGCAGCCTGGATGGCGGCGCGCTCAAGGCCAGGCGTCGGGAGAAGTTCCTGGATATGGGCCAGAAGGGCCTGGGGTGACGGCAAGGGAAGCGAGCCGGTCCCGCCGCGTCGTCCGTGGGGCCATCGTCCTGAATGGTGGCGCGGCCATCCTCGGCTGGGCGCTTTTCCTGATCCTCCTCGTCATGATGGCCGGCCCGGCCGCCGCGCCGGAAAGCGCGGCCGAAAGGCTGGTCGTCGCCGTCCGGCTGCTGGTCTGGCCCTCGGCGCTGCTGCTGATGATGGTCGCCGGCGTCGCCATGGCGAGGGTCGGCACCCGCGCCTTCAACCCGATCGACGATGAGGAAAGCCGAACTTACCGCATCCGCCAGCGGGTGTTGTCCAACAGCGTCGAGCAGACGGCGATCTTCGTTCCGGCCTTCCTCGGCCTCGCCGTCGCGCTGCCACCCTCCCATGTCGGCATCCTCTCCCTCGCCATCGGCTTCTTCGCCGTGGGCCGCGCGCTCTTCTGGATCGGCTATGAGCGTCATCCCTATTTCCGGGCGCCCGGCATGTCCGTCACCTTCAACGTGAATGCCGGCATGGTGCTCTACCTGCTCTACGCCCTGATTGCAGGATAGACCGCCCATGTGCCGCTGGCTGACCTATCACGGCCGTCCGATCTTCCTGGAAAAGCTGATCATGGAGCCGGTGAACTCCCTGATCGAGCAGAGCCTCCACGCCCGCAAGGCGGCGGTGGCGACCAATGGCGACGGCTTCGGCGTCGGCTGGTATGGCGAGCGCGAGACGCCCGGCATCTATCGCGAGACCCTGCCGGCCTGGAACGACCCCAATCTGCGCCATCTGGCCCACCAGATCCGCTCCGGCCTGTTCTTCGCCCATGTCCGGGCGTCGACCGGCACCGCGACCAGCCGCGCCAATTGCCATCCCTTCGGCCATGGCAGATGGCTGTTCATGCATAACGGCCAGATCGGCGGCTACGACAGGCTCCGTCGCCGGCTGAACGCCCTGCTGACCGACGATCTCTACGCCTGCCTGCAGGGCACGACCGACAGCGAACTGATCTTCCATCTGCTGTTCCGCTTCGGGCTGGAGGACGACCCGGTCGCGGCGCTGGCGAAGACGGTGGAGACGATCAACGCGGCCGCGGCGGAGATCGCGGAGGAAGAGCCGTTCAAGCTGACGGCCTGCCTCAGCGACGGGCGGCGGGTGATCGCCGTCCGCTATTCCAGCGACGGCGTCGCCCCCTCGCTCTTCGCCTGCCAGGGAGAGGACCACATGATCGTCGTCTCCGAACCGCTGGACGCCGAGTTGGCGGCCTGGAGCGAGGTGCCCAACAACCATCTCCTGATCGCCGACGGCTCCTGCCGCATGACCGTCCGACCGTTCCAGGATGCCGCGTCCGTGACCGCGATTTAGGATAGGTTTCGCAGCGATTCCGGATAAGCCATAGCGCATAGGGGTAAGCCGTTGCGCCCGGGGTTGTCGGTCATCTTCCGATAGATACAATTTTCCCGATCTGGAAATCGGGAGGCGGCCATGCGGATCGTGAAGGCCGGGATCCTCGCCGCGCTGGGCGCGGCGATCGCTCTTGTCTCACCGGCCGACGCCCGTCGGCTGCTTCAGGACGGCGCGCTGGAGGCGCATGTCCTGGACGGCGACTGGTGCGGCGAGACGATCTATGTCGAGATCAGGTCCCCGACGCGGGACAGCTTCGCCGGGGACGCCTTCCAGATCAGGCGCATGACGGCGATCCTGACGAATATCCTGCCGTTCGAATGTCCCGAGGCGCGGCGGATGACGCTGGTCGGCTCCGTCGGCGGCGCGGCGGTCTGGCAGGGGACGGCGTCGGTTGCCGACGGCGAGGTCGCGGCGATGCCGCCGCCTGCCCCGGACGCGCTGGTGCCGCTGGATGAGCGGACCCGCGTGCGGGAGATACAGCAGTCGCTGAACGCGCTCGGCTACGACGCCGGCGTGCCGGACGGTCTGATGGGCCCGGCGACGCGGTCGGCGATCCAGGCCTTCCAGTCAGACCGCGGCCTGCCTGCGACAGGCCAACCTTCGCCTGACCTGGTCACCACGCTGCGAGGGCAGGGGTCGGGTCAGTTCGCCGGTTCGGGCGGCCTTGTGATGTCGGACGGAGCGTCCCAGCGAGGAACCTTCCCGTCCACCTTCGCGCAACCATCGAAACCCGGTCCGGCCGGTACGCCTGCCTTGATGGCGGTTCCGGCCTCTCCCCAGACGCAGGCGCTTGCGGCCCAAGGGTTCGAGACGTTCGAGGGCCGCATCGTCCTTCCGGCTCCCATCTACATGCCGGATCGTTTGCGGGAGGTCGATTTCGGCCCGGTACTGGCACGGATGGCGCTCGCCGCCGCGCCGGAAATCGGCCAGGACTGGGACGCTGTGTCCCAATTGACGCGTCTGCTGTCGCCTGAGGAACGGCGGCGCATCCTCGTGTCCGCCGCGCCCGACATGGTCGCGCGGCAGCAGACCAGGCTGGAGGCGCAAGACTACCGCATCGATTGGCAGACGCTGACCAATCTTGGTTTCAATGAATTCCAGATGCAGCGCATCCTAGAGGGGTTCCGCGATATCGGGCAGCCTCGGCTGATGGCGGAAGCGCCGACCCCGCCGATTCCCGTCCTGGTCGTCTGCCGCGTGTCGATCGGCGATTATGATTTCGCCAATCAGCGTTTCGCCCTCGGCGCATTCCACCGGTGCGATTCCATAGGCGCCAGCCCCATTCTTTCGATCCGCACCGGATTCTCCACTGACGGCCTTCTCGAATATCTCGAAGTGCCGGTAACGGAGGCTGAGGCTTTCCTGGCGGCCATCGGAAGCGAGAGGGAAATCGTCGCCGGCATCGCCCTGACGATCGCCGGAATCACGCCGAACGAGGGGGCGAATGTCAGTTTCGACCTGATCCAGCAGCCGGAGGCCGTGATCTTCTTCCATGATGACCGCTTTCAGCAGGAAATCCGCCGGATCGACCTCGGCCCGTCCGATGCACCGGCCTCGGCAACCGGCGTCGTCACCGTCGATCCCACCCGGCTGATCGTGAAAGATAACGCCGCCCTGATAGCTCGCCAGGCGGCGCTTCTGGCGCTCGCATCGTCGCCGGGCCTTCTGGATGACGACAGACGCGCGCTGGCCTATGCGGACTTGCTGGCGGAGGGGGATCAGCGATCCCTGCTGGCGGGCGCGGGCGTCGACTATGAAGCGACCGTTGGGCGGATAGGATCGATCCAACGCGCCGACATGGATGAATTCGCGCGCCGCCGCCTTCTGGCGCTGTTCAGGTCGGACTACGCGCCCGCCCTCGCCGCGGCGGCGCCGTCTCCTCCGATCCCGCTGCTGCTCGATTGCCGGATACCGGTCCGGGAATATGATTTCGAGGAGGGCTATTTCCCCCTCGACGACAATATCGAGCGGTACTGCGATTGGCGGCAGATTTCGGCGGACATCCCGGCGATGGCTATCCGGCGCCCCTTCGACGTTTCAGGATTGCCCCGCGGCATCGCCGTCCCGCTGGCGGAGGCTCAGGCTTTCAAGGACATGCATCTGCGGTCGGGAGCCCGCGTGGGCCTGGAACTTTCAATCGTCGGAATGAAGGAGATCGACCCGGAAAGGGGCGCGCGCCGGTTCCAGCTTGAGATCACGACCGACGGGGCCGTGCTCTTCTCCGCGGCGGATGAGGGGCTGCGGTCGCCGATCCGGCGGTTCGACATGCAGGAAGATGAACCGGTCGCCGCGGCCGACGTTCCCGTCGCGCCGATCCAACTCCGCCAGCCGGCCACCGCGATGTTGCTCATGCTCAAGCATGGCCTTTGGGAGCCGACTGAGCAGGAATGGCGGCAATGGGCAGGGGCGCGGGCCAGGTGGGAAAGAAACGACCGGAACCGCGATTGGCCGCATTTCTTCGACGGCGTCGACATCTCGTCCGGCGATCTTTCGACCATGGTCGAGCTCGCTCTGATCCCGCGCTTCATGGAATGGACGACGCAACGCGCCGCCAACCTGCCGGAGACGCTGTTGTTCGGTCATGGCGGCACTTTCTCGATGAATGAGGAACGGCTGCGGGACGGGCGGATGCCGTTGTTCCGGCGCTCCTCCGGTTCCGAGAACCGGAACCTCGCAATCAACCTGGCGGTGCCGGCCGACCGACTCTACCTCTTCCGGTTGGCGCATGACGGCACTTGGCCCCTTCAGTTCCAGGAGATCGCCATCGTTCTTCCTTCGGCCGCCGAGGATTTCCAGATCCCGTTCGACCCCTCCGCCCTCCAGCCTAACAGCAGCGTGGCGTTGGAGGCCGACATATCCGTCACCGGCCTCCGCATCGTCTCCGACGGCCGCAAGGACCATCTGGTGGCGGACGCGACGCCGACGGCCGGGCGGCTGATCGACTATGAAACCGGCGCCGTCGTGGCGACGGCCGTCTTCGATGCTCCGGCCGCGATGGCCGTGACGCCGGTTACGTTCCCGCCGGAGGCCTATTTCCCCGTCCTCTATGCAGAGATGGCGGGCGAAGACCCTCTGGAAACGGTCTATGAGGCCCTCGGCAGCGGGCTCGACGCGTTCGAACGGCGCGAGAGGGCGCAGCAGCTTGTCGCGGAGGCGCAGGCGTTCGATCCGGGGCCGGACGGCGTCTGGGCGGTCGGCCGGCTGCGGTTCGACGACTATGATTTCGCCACCGGCTCATTCCCCGTCGGTTCCGTCTCCCTGTCGGGATATGGCGACGGCGTTCATAACGCGGTCGGGCTGACGCCGACGGCGCACGACCTGTTCGTCGTCAGGATGCCGCCGGAGCAGGCGCAGGCATGGCAGCAGGCCAACCCGTCCCATCCGGACTACGCGCTGCGCGTCAGGGTCAGGCCGGTTTCTTTGGCCGAGGGTTGGACGAGGCCGCTCCTGTCGGTCGAGGTCCTGGAGGCCGAGCTTCTGGATGAGGAGGAAGTCCTGACGGCGAACGATCCCAGCCGGATTCGCCACGAGTCCATCGCTGACTCCGCTTCCGCCGTCGAGGTTGCCGCCCCGCCGCCGGACGAGACCGAAGCTCCTCCTCCGGCGGCCGAAGCGCCGGCCGGCTTCGACATATTGGGCGTGAGCCTGGGCGGCAATCTGGAGAAGGCGGTCTCCACCATCGGGGCGGAAATCGGGGAAACAATCCGGTACGAGGCCCGGCGGGAGGACCGGTCGGCGGCGACCGGCGCCAACATGTGGGACCCCTTCAACGAGGGCGTGATGCTGCGGACGCCCGACGCAGCGCAGACCATCATGATCTATCATGAGCCGCCGCTGGCCGATCAGAGCGTCACCGCGATCTCCCGCTGGATATTCTATCCGGAAGGGGAGGGACCGCCCGTCGCCGCCGTCCGGGACCTGCTGATAGGGAAGTATGGCGAACCCCGGCAGACGGATGAGCGGAACAACCGTATCTACATGCGTTGGACGGCCGACATGCCCGAAGACGAGCAATACCAGTGCGACACGGATGCCGGCGTCCTGGTCTTCGGCCAATGGACGCTCGACGACGCGCCCTGGATTGGGCCGGAAGGCCCTCTCTTCACCCACGACAGCCCCGGAACTCCTTTCGTCGCCCAGGTCTCGGAGCCGGGGGCGTTCGTTGCGGACGGCTTCATCGGAAAGATGGAATATGATGAACCGCGCTGCCAGGAGATGCTGATCTCGCTCATCATCATGGCGCCCGATGGCCGCACCCGGCAGATCCTGACCGCTCTCTCGAATCCCGTGGCGATCGCCGGAACGGTCGAGGGCAATCGTCTGACGATGACCGGCGATACGGCGGAAACCTCCGTCGGGGAGATCGACCTGAAACTGTGAGGGAGGCGGGTGAGATGGCAAAATCTTCGGCGGTGACGGCTCTCCTGATCGCCGGCTTGGCGCTGGGCGGATGTCAGAGCACGAACCAGACGGTCGGCGCGGGCGCGGGCGGCATCATCGGCGGGTTGCTGGGCTCACAGTTCGGCAGCGGGACAGGCCAGTTGATCGCCACCGGCATCGGCGTCGGGGCCGGCGCGCTGATCGGCCAGCAGGTGGGCGCTTATCTCGATGAGCGCGATCGGCAGATGGCCCAGCAATCGACCATCGACACCTACCAGTCCGGCGCGGCGCAGACCTGGTCCAACCCGGACACCGGCGCTACGGGCGTGGTCCGCCCGGTGGCGAAAAGCACGGCGTCCACCGGCGACGACTGCCAGATCCAGGAACAGACGATCACCCTGGACGACGGAACCCAGGACACTACCCGCTACAAGCTCTGCGAACGCGACGGCGAATTCTATACCGAGCCGGCGTGACCGCCGCCTGCATGGTTCGACGGGCTCACCATGAGGTTTTTCCCTGGTTGGTCATTCCGGCCCCCGAGCCGGAATCCATGCGGCCTCGACACCCTATGGATGCCGGATCAAGTCCGGCATGACGACAAATTCGCCTCATCCTGAGCCCGTCGAAGGATGTGTGCCCGCATGGTTCGACGGGCTCACCATGAGGGGACGGCCTACGAAGACCGCGTCGGGTCGGTGAGGGGCTCGTGCAGTTCGCGGGGGTGGGGGTGGGGCGCGCGGCCGGCGGGAATGGAGCCGGTCTGGCGTTCGATCATGCGGTGGACCTGGGGCGGCTCGGCCCCCTTGTGCAGCGTGCGGATGCGTTCGGTGATCTCCGCATCCGCCTGGGTGATGCGCTGGTTGTGGCGCACATAGTCCAGCCAGGTCGGCGTCTGGTAGCGCTCCACCCATTTCTCCGGATCGGCCAAATCCCGCGCCAGGGTCCAGTGGCGGGCGCCGTCGCGCCGCCGGATGCGCCGCCTTTCGGACATCGCCGCCAGGAAATCCAACACATCCTCCTTGTGGATCACATAGTCGATCGTGACGACGACGGGACCGCTGCGCCCCAGGATCGGCACGGTGGTCTCAGGCTCCTTCCACGGACGCAGCGGGTCGAGGTTCAGATGCTCCGAGGCCGGCAGCGGCACGCGCAGGCCGATCAGCGCGCAGGCGAGTTGGACCAGCGCCGAGACATAGAGCGCCATGGCCACCCCATGGCCTTCCGCGATCAGGCCCCAGCCCCAGCTTCCCGCCGCCATGCCGCCGAACGTCGCCATCTGGTAGATCGACAGGGCGCGGGCGACGACCCAGCGCGGCGCGGACATCTGGACCGTGACATTGAAGCTGGACAGCGCCAGCACCCAGCCGGCGCCGGTGACCATCAGCGCCGGCATGGTCAGCCACAGCACCGGGCTCAGCCCCACCGTGACGGCGGCGAGCCCGAAGGTGATGCAGGAAAGCCGCACCATCATCTCCGCCGACATGGCGGCGCGCAGCGGCCCGCGTGAGAAGGCGCCCGTCACCGCGCCGACGCCGAACGCCCCGAACAGCAGGCCGTAGACCAGCGGTCCGCCGCCGATCAACTCCCGCGCGACCAGCGGCATCAGCGCCGGGATGGCGCTGGCCGCGAAGCCGAAGACAAGGCCGCGCAGCAGCACTGCGCCGATGCTGGGCGACATCGCCACATAGCGGACGCCGGCGCTCATGGCGACGCCCAGCGTCTCGCGGGGCAACAGCCGGGGCGGATAGTCCGGCTTCCACCGCAACAGGACCGTGACCAGCCCGACATAGCTGACGGCGTTGACCGCGAAGGCCGCCGCCGCCCCCGCCGCCGCCACGATCAGGCCGCCCACCGCCGGACCGACGCTGCGCGCCATGTTGAAGCCCATGCTGTTCAGCATGATCGCGCCCGCCAGATCCTTCCGCGGCACCATCTCCCCCACCGAAGCCTGCCAGGCCGGGCCGTTGAATGCCGTCCCGCAGCCGATCAGGAAAGTGAACAGCAGCAGCAGCCATGGCGTGACAAGGCCGGCCCAGGTGAAGACCGCCAGCGTGATCGACACCGTCAGCATGAAGGCCTGGGCGGCCAGCATCATCCGCCGCCGGTCCAGATTGTCGGCTAGCGCGCCCGCCACCAGCGACAGCAGCATGATCGGAAGTGTGGTCGACGCCTGGACCAGCGCCACCATGTCGGCCGAATCGGTGATGGAGGTCATCATCCAGGACGCGCCGACCGCCTGGATCAGCCCGCCGAAATTCGACCCCAGGCTGGCGATCCAGACTGCCCGGAAGATCGGGTAGCGGAGCGGCGCCAGCGCCGACGGCCGTTCCGGATCGGTCGGATGGTCGGGGGAGAGGGCTGGTTCGGATGGAATCTCGGTGCGCACGCCTGAGACTACAGCCGACAGGCGGCGTCAGGTCAATGTCGGCGCGGGTTTCGCCGCCGGGTTTCATCATTCCGGGCAAGCTGGCAGAGTGGCTGCAAATCTCGTCAGCGCGTCCGGGGGAAGAGTGACCGATATCGACAGCGGACGACCGGCCCGGCCGGCGGTTGATTTGCTTGAGGAAGCCCGGACGCTCTTCGCCCGCGACCCGCTGGTCGACGCGGCCCTGGCGGTCGATGTGACGGATCTCCGCTCGGAAACGGAGCTTCTCGCGGCTGTTCTTGCCAGCGCCATCCCGGCGGAAGGGAGCCGCCGATGCGTCCGCGACGCGGCGCTGAAGGTGCTGGAGACAGACCGCGCCGCGCTGGAAGGGGCGCTGGCCGATGTCGCGATCACCGCGCACCGGAATTTCGAGCCGGGAGGGGATATCGCGACACTGCTCTTCTCCCGCGGCGTCCATGCGCTTCTGGGGCACCGGGTTGCCCACAGCCTCTGGCGGGAGGGGCGTGCCGATTCGGCGCTGGCGCTGAAGACGCTGTTCGGCCGCGCCTTCTCCACCGATATCCATCCCGCTGCCCGGTTCGGATGCGGCGTCTGGCTGGACCACGGGCTCGGCTTCGTCGTCGGGGAAACGGCGATCGTGGAGGACGGGGCCTCGATATGGCATGGCGTCACCCTCGGCAGCACGCTGAAGGACAAGAGCGATCGCCGCCACCCCCGCCTGTGCCGGAACGCGACGATCGGCGCCGGGGCGATCCTTCTGGGCGGCATAGAAATTGGAGAAGGGGCGGTCGTGGCGGCCGGTTCGGTGGTGCTGGCCGACGTTCCTACCGGAACGACGGTCGCCGGCGTGCCGGCCAAACCGAAGACGCGATCGGGCGACTCCTTCTCCGGCTTCCAGGCGTAGGAGGCAGCATGTCGGCTCTCGGCATCGATCATCCGCTCATCCTGGTCCGCGACATCGAAGCGGCCGTCCGGCGGTTCCGGGCGCTGGGCTTCACCGTGACGCCGGTCGGCCGGCATCCGTGGGGCACCAGCACGGCGCTGGCGATGTTCGACGGCTGCCTGATCGAACTGATGAGCGTCTATGACGAAGGCCTGATCGACGAACGCCCGGCCGGGACATTCAGGTTCGGCCGCCACATCCGCGACCATCTGGAGGAACGGGAGGGCATCTCCCTCCTGGCGCTCCATAGCGAGGATGCGGATGGGGACGAAGCCGCCCTGCGGGACCGCGGGATCGCCTGCCAGGGCACGATAGAGTTCGGCCGCGACGTCACCCTGCCCGACGCCGGCGCGGACCGAACCGCCACGACGCTCAAGATCATCCACGATCCGGCCCTGCCGCGCCTGTCCAACTTCCTCTGCCATCAGCACCGGCCGGACCTGATCTATGTGCCGGCCTGGATGGATCATCCCAACGGCGCCTTCGGCATCCGGCAGGTGACGATCCTGGCGGCCGAAGCGGACCAGCCGAGGGTGCGCCGGCGGCTGGCCGGCCTTTACGGGGAAAGCGCGATCTTCGACCTGCCCGGCGGTTTCGGCGCGCGGACCGGCAACGGCGAATTCATCGTCGGGGACCGGAAGGCGGTCGAGGCGCGCTACGGAAGACTGCCCGCCGCTCTGGCTCGCGAGTCTCAGCCCTGTTACGTCGCCATCCATGTGCGCGTAGGCGACCTAGACGCCGTCGAGCCCCTCCTGAAGATGGGGGGAGCGGCCTACCGCCGATCCGGCGACAGCATAACGCTCACCGACGCCGAAGCGCACGGGAACACCTGGCTGGCATTCGTCGAAGGTTAGGGAGCCGTTCCCCTCATGGCGAGCCTGTCAACCTGTGCGCCTCCGCCAAATACCGTCATGCTGGACTTGATCCAGCATCCATGGGGCGTCGACATCGCATGGATTCCGGCTCGGGGGCCGGAATGACCAACAAGCAAAACCTCATGGTGAGCCTGTCGAACCATGTGTGCCCCACACTCGTCGACAGGCCCAGGACGAGGGGGACGCCCCTCATGCCCCCACGCCCGGCGCATAGCCGAAGGCGGCGGCGGGTTGGGCGGCGGTTTCGACCCAGACGCTCTTCACCTGGGTGTATTCGTGCAGCGCCTCGATCCCGCTCGACCGGCCATAGCCGCTGGAATCGTAGCCGCCGAAGGGCGAGGCGACGTTGATCACCTTGTAGGAGTTGATCCAGAAGGTGCCGGCCTTGACCTGCGCCGCGACGCGATGGGCGCGGCCGACATTGCCGGTCCAGACCGCGCCGGCGAGGCCGAACGGGCTGTCATTGGCGATGGCGATCGCCTCCTCCTCCGTGTCGAACGGGATGGCGGCGACCACGGGGCCGAAGATCTCCTCCCGCGCGACCGCCATGTCGTTGCTGACGTTCTTCAGCACCGTCGGCTCCACGAAATAGCCCCGTTCCGCCGGCCTGCCGGAAGAGCCGGTGACGATCTCCACGCCCTCGCCGATGCCGGATTCGATCATGCCCAGCACGTGCCTGTACTGCGCCGCGTTGTTGATCGGCCCGACCTCCGTCGCGGGGTCGAGCGGATCGCCGGTCCTGAGCCGCCGCGCGCCGGCGGCGACCATCTCAACGAACCGGTCATAGACCGACCGCTGCACCAGCAGGCGGGAGCCGGAGACGCAACTCTGTCCCGCTCCGGCGAAGATGGCGGCCTGGGCACCGATGCAGGCGCGCTCCAGATCGGCGTCCTCGAAGACGATGTTGGCCGACTTGCCGCCAAGCTCCAGCACGCAGGGGGTCACGCGCTTCGCGGCGGCGGCGGCGATCTTGCTTCCCGTGGCGGGGGAGCCGACGAAGACCACCTTCTTCACGGCAGGGTTGCCGATGGCCGCCTGGCCCGTGGTGTGGCCGTAGCCGCAAAGGACGTTGACCACGCCGCGCGGCAGGCCAGCCTGTTCGGCCAGCGCCGCGACCGCCATGGAGGTGAGGGGCGTCAGCTCCGACGGCTTCAGCAGCACGGCATTGCCCATCGCGATGGCGGGGGCGATTTGCCAGCCGCAGGTGAAGATCGGCGCGTTCCAGGGCGTGATCTGCAGGACCACGCCCAGCGGCTCTCGCCGGGTGTAGTTGAAATGGGTGGTCGGGACGGGAATGACCTCCCCATGCACCTTGTCGGCCCAGCCGGCGTAATATTCGAACATCTCGGCGACCTTGGTCGCCTCGACCCGGCAGTCGCGGATCGGCTTGCCGGCGGAAACCGCCTCCAGCACCGCCAGATCCTCGATCCGGTCGCGCAGGGCGCGGGCGATGGCCTGCATGGTTCGCCCGCGCGCGGCATGAGTCAGCGCCGCCCATTCGCGCTGTCCGGCGATCGCGGCCTCGGCCGCCCGCGCCACAACCGCGTCGCCGCCATCGGGATATCCCATCAGCATCTCGCCGGTGGCGGGGTCGGCGACGGCGATCTCCTCCCCAGCGCCGGGGACGATCTCCCCGCCGACATAGGAGCCGACCTCCTTGAGGCCGGGGAAGAAGGCGCCGATGGCGGCGGAAAGTTTCTCTGTCATCTGACCCATTGGGGGAATTCCTTCTTCAGCGCTGTCCCAGCTGGACGATGCGGTTGAAATCCTCGTCGTCGGCGATCGTCTCGGCGCTCGACGCCCACAGCCGCCCGGCCTCGCCCGACAGCGGCGCGTCGGTCCCGGTTTGCGCGATCAACTCCATCGCCAGCCGCACGTCCTTCCGCATCAGCTTCATGGTGAAGCCGGAATCGAAACCGTCGTTCAGCACCCAGGTCGGGAAATTGACCTGGGTCACGCCGCTGCGCCCCGATCCGGCGTTGATCCCTTCCAGCAACCTTTCGGCGTCGACGCCGGCGGCTTCGGCGAGGCGCACCGTCTCCGCCGCCGTGATGAGATGGGCGGCGCAGAGCAGGTTGTTCGCGATCTTCGTGATATGCCCGGCCCCGACGCTACCGATATGGACCCGCTTGGCGCTGATCGCCTCCAGCGCCGGCAGGGCGCGGGCCAAATCTTCCTCCGATCCGCCGATGACCATGGTCATCTGCCCGGTGATGGCGCCCTTCGGCCCGCCGCTGACCGGGGCGTCCATCATCGACATGCCGGCGGCCTCCAGCCCGGCCGCCAGCTTGCGCGTCGTGTCGGGGTGGGAGGTGGAGGTATCGACAACCAGCAGCCCCGCCTTCGCGTGCTCCAGAATGCCGCCCGGCCCTGCCACCACCTGCTCCACGATCGCGGCGGTGGGCAAGGACAGCAGCACTATGTCCGAACGGGCGCAGATGGGTCCCAGCCCCTCCGCCACCTCGATTCCTTCCCCGGCCAGCCGCGCACGGGTCTCGGCGGACGCGTCGGTTCCGATCACATCGAAGCCGCCGCGTTTCAGCGACAGGGCCATGCCCCGTCCCATATTGCCCAGCCCCACGACGCCGATCGTCTTCATCCGGTCCTCCTCGAAACTCTCGATAACGCCGCAGGGTCGGACGAACCAGCGGTCTGAAATAGGGGTTAATCCGACAACGGCCGTTGCAGTCTCGGCAACGGGCTGACGCTCAGTCGCCGTCCCTGTCCTGGAAGGCGTCCATCTCCCGGATCAGGCAGTCGGCCATGCTGGAGACCGAATCCGGCAACCGCCGCTGCGCCCTGACGATCAGATGGGTCGTCGCCTCCGCCAGAAGCGGGTCGGCGAGTTCGACCAGCCCCAGGCTGCCCTCTGCAAGTTCCGTCGCCACGACGAAGCGCGGCAGGAAGGTGATCCCCTGCCCGGCGCGGACGAACCGGCGCAGCACGTCCATCGAGGTGGTCTCCAGCACCGGCGTCAGCGCCTTGCCGCAATCCGCCGCCGCGCGGCCGACCAGATGGCGGATGCCGTGCCCTTCGGACAGCAGCGCCAGCGGCTCGTCCAGCAGTTCCCGCAGCCTCACGCCCCGCCGGCCGGCCAGCGGATGGCCCGGCGGCGTGACGGCGCTGAGCGGCTGGCGGGTGATCGCCAGCGACTGGATGTTCTCATCGATGACCGGGTTGTAGACGATCCCGATATCGGCGTCGCCCTGGGAGATCGCCTCCATGATGCCGCGTGTGCCGGCGATGGCGATCCGAAGACGGATGGTGGGGTAATCCTGGGAGAAGCATTTCAGGCCATTGTCGATCAGGTCGGCGACAAAGCCTTCCCCGCAGCACAGCCTGACGACCCCTCGGCTCAACCCCTTGAGCTGGTCGAGCTGTTCGGTCAGGACCTCCTGGTCCTCGAAGAACCGCCTTGCATGCTCCACGGCCAGCCGGCCCGCCTCGGTCAGCGCGACGCCGCGGGGCGTCCGCTCCAGCAGCGGGATGCCCAGCCGGTGCTCCAGATCGGCGATATGCCGGCTGACCGCCGACGGGGCGACGCCCAGCTCGCCGGCCGCGCCGCGGATCGATCCGGCGCGGACGACGGCGAGAAGATGATGGAAGGCTTTGCCGTCCAGGACGATCATCAGCTTGGCCGCCGGGCCGGCTCCCCATCATGGGAAGCCGGTCCGGCGCTTCTTCCCTAGCCGCCGATCCTGAGGACCAGGTCCGCGACGATGACGGAGCTTATGTAGGTTCCGAACATCACGCAGATGGCGACGATGACGATCTTCCACCCCGACCTCCGGGCGATCCGGAACTCGCTCTGGGTCAGCGCCAGGCCGCCATAGGCCAGCGCCGGGGTGGCGAGCGCCAGGAAGTTCAGCTTGTCCACCTGCTCGACCACATAGGCGCTGCCGGGCACGCCGGGAATGGTCGCGATGATGGCGACCAGCGAGATCCAGGCGACGCTGGGCAGGTAGAAGGGCGCGCCCTTGGCCAGCAGGACGCCGATCACGCAGAAGACATAGAGGATCGCCATGCCCGGCAGCGCGGCGAGCGGGTTGGTCCCCGTCGCCACCCAGTTGCCGATCAGCCCGATCACGCAGGCGATCAGCAGCAGCCCCAGCGTGTTGACGACGTTGATCTTCCGCTCGTCGAGCTCCACCTGGTTCGTCTCGAACGTGGCGGCGTTGGTTTCGTTGGTGCTCATGTCCCTCGTCCTCCCTTAAGCCGCCGACGCCCGGGTCTCGCCGGGGCGGGCCTTGCGATAGAGCCACTCGGTCAGCGGCAGCGCGACGAAGACGCCGACATAGAGGCCGGTCGCATAGGTCAGGATGTTGCTGGCGGCCGCCAGGGCCAGGATCGTGTCCTCCTGGTCCGGGATCGCCGCCACCAGCGCGCCGGAGCAGGCGGCCAGCATGCTGCCCGAACCGATGCCGCACGACATCGCCAGCGCGCGGACGTCGAAGATGCCCAGCGCGTGGATCAGCGGCGGCATGATGGCGAAGACGAAGGTGCCGATCAGCGTGCCCGTGGCGTAGACGCCCATGGCGCCCGCGCCTTCGGGGCTGTTCAGCCCGTACTTGTCGGCGATCAGCGCCAGGTTGGGCTCGCGGTCGATGGAATAGCAGGCGCCGATCGCCTCCCGGCCCATCTTCAGCAGCAGGACGGCGACGGGGAAGGCGATCAGGATGGTGCCCAGATTGCCGATCTCCTGAAGGACGAGCGCCGGGCCCGTCTCGATGATCGTCTGCATCTGAGGGCCGACCGTGGTGCCGAACTTCGCGATGAACGGCATGATGGCGACGGCGATCATGACGCCGGACATCTTCACCGCCTTCGGCGTCAGGATCTTCTTCGTCAGCTTCAGCGAATTGGGATTGAGCAGGATGCCCATCGCGAAGGCGTAGAGGATCGGCAGCAGGATAACCGTCGCGATGCCGATCGGTATCAGCCTGACGCCGATCACCTCGGAAACCAGGACGATGCCGAGCACGATCAGATGCAGGCACAGGATGCTTGTCGTCGAACTTCTCTCCACCGCGAATCCCCCTCACTGTTGCTGGATTTGATCCGTTCTTATTATCTTTCTTTCCTCATTGTCCATGCGCGGGCGGTTCAAGGAAGGCGATAGTTGCGCAACGGGCGTTGCGGTAATGGCAACGCGGACGCGATGTCCATTCGTTCATGCCGCAACAATGACATGTTGAACTGCGACTCAGGGTAGAAAGCGACATCAGCCTAGGGAGGTCGGGATGACGGGGCGTGTTTGGTGGCTCGGGGCCTGGTTCGCCGGACTGCTTATCCTGATCGTCGCGCCGGCCCGCGCTCTCGATGCGCCGGAACTGCTCGACGCCGCGTGGCAGTATCGCTATCGGCTGGCGGACGCAGCCCAGGAGAGCGACCTGCCGCCGGAGGAGACGCTGCGGTCGCAGATCGCCGCGGCGTTCAAGGCCGACCGGCCGCGGGACGCGCTGGACCCGGCGCGCGGCCTGGCCGGCCTCCGCCCCGACGACAGCGCCGTCTGGCGCGACCTGGCCGGGGTCTGGGCCATGGTGGAGCCGGAAAATCCCGCGACCTTGTGGTCGGCGCTCATCGCCTATCGCACCGCCGTTAACGGTGAGGAACGCGAGGCGGCCCTGCATCTGGCCGCCCCGCTGCTGGAGGCGCGGGGCGAATGGTCGGCGGCGATCTCCGCCTACCAGGAACTGGCGGGCATGCTCCCCGAAGACAAGGATCTGGCCCAAAAGCTCGATTTCCTCCTTCGGCAGTACGGCTTCCAGATCGAGCGCATAGAGGCGCGGTTCGAGCAGGAGAGGCCTCAGCTCTGCCTCTATTTCACCTCCGCGCTCTCCGATCCGCGCCTCGTCACCTATGGCGACTATGTCCGCATCTCGCCGGAGGTCCCGGTGGAGGCGCTGGCGTCCGACGACGCGCTCTGCCTGGAAGGCGTCCGCCATGGCGAGACCTACGAGGTCACGGCGCTGGCCGGACTGCCCGCCCAGGACGGGCGGTCGCTGATGGAAACCGACAGCTTCGATCTCACCGTCCCCGACCGGACGCCGACCGTGGGGTTCCGCGCCGGGACCTATGTCCTGCCGCGCATGGGCGAAGGCACCGCCCCGCTGACCACGGTCAATGTCGACGAGGTCGCGCTGCGGTTGCTGAGGATCAACGACCGCAATCTGATAGACCAGGTCGTGCAGGACCGCATCGCCGGCGCGAATCTGGGCGGCTATGAGCTTGACGAGATCGCGGAGACCCATGGCGAGGCCGTCTGGGAAGGCTCCATGCCGGTCGAGAACCAGCCCAACCGCACGGTCGTCACCGGCGTGCCGGTGGACGAGCTGCTGCCGGAAACCGATCCCGGCATCTACATCCTGGCCGCCCGCAATGCCGACGAAGACGACGAATGGCGCTACAGCCTCGCCGGCGTGCAATGGCTGGTGGTGACCGATATCGGCCTCTCCAGCTTCTCCGGCCAGCACGGGCTGACGGTCGGCGTGCGCTCCCTCGCCACCGCCGAGGCGATGGAGGGCGCGCGCGTCACGCTGCTGGCCCGCAACAATTCGGTTCTGGGCGAGGGGCGGACGGATTCGGAAGGCATCATCACCTTCGCCGCCGGTCTGACGCGCGGGGAGGGCGGCAATCGCCCCGCCGCGATCCTGGCCTACGGGCCCGAAGGGGATTTCACCTTCCTGGAACTGACCGGGCCGGCCTTCGACCTCAGCGACCGGGGCGTCAGCGGCCGGCAGGAGCCGGGACCGCTCGACGCCTATCTCTATACCGAGCGCGGGGTCTATCGGCCGGGGGAGATCGTGCATCTGACGGCCCTGCTGCGGGACGACCGCGCGGCGGGGGAGGTGGGCTTGCCGCTTTCCCTCCGCCTTATCAGGCCGGACGGCGTGGAGGCCGATGACGTGACGGTCTCCGACCAGGGCGCGGGCGGCTATGCCCACGATATCCCCCTGCCGCCGAACGCCAGGACCGGGATCTGGACGGTCGAGGCGCGGATGGCGGAGGACGGTCCCGTCATCGGGACCGCGTATTTCCAGGTGGAGGATTTCGTGCCGCTCCGCATGCGGCTCGACCTGACGACCGAGGCCGACGCGCTGCGACCGGGAGAGACGGTCACGATCACGGCCGACGCGCAGTTTCTCTATGGCGCGCCGGCGGCCGACCTGCCGGGCGAGGCGGATCTGGCGGTGCGCGCCGCCCTCTCGCCTTTCCCCGATTGGGAGAACTATGCGTTCGGGCTGACGCAGGAGGATTTGCAGCCGCAGCGCGTCTCCCTGCCGATGGAGGCGACGAATGTCGAGGGTCAGGCCAGTCTCCCCATCCTGCTCGACTCCCTGCCCGACACCAGCCTGCCGCTTGAGGCGGAAATCCGGGTCAGCTTGTTCGACATCGGCGGTAGGCCGGTCAATCAGACGCTGACCCTGCCGGTGCGGGGGCGCGGTCCATGGATCGGGATCGAAGGACCGGCCGGCGGAAGGGTGGCCCAGGACACGCCGGCGGACTTCTCCCTGATCGCGCTGGACGGCGAGGGCGAACGCATCGCCCTGCCCGGCGCGAATTGGGAACTGGTGCGGGAAATCTACGACTATCAATGGTTCTCCACCGGCGGGGCATGGGATTACCGGGTCGTCGTCCGCGACCGGCCGGTGGCGTCCGGGGCGATCGACATCGCGGCCGCCGACCCCGCCGAAATCCTGGAAAGTGTGGATTGGGGCCGCTACCGGCTGGACGTGTTCGACTCGGAAACCGGGGCGGCGAGCAGCGTCCGCTTCAGCGCCGGCTGGTGGACCGCGCCATCCCTCGCCGATACGCCGGACCAGATGACGGTCGCGCTCGACCGCTCGACCTATCGGGCGGGCGATACGGCGCAGATTCGGTTGACCGCGCCCTTCGCCGGCCGGGCGCTGGTGACGGTCGCCAATAGCGGCATCCTGGAAACCTACGACATCGCCCTGCCGGAAGGCGGCGCGACGCTGGAAGTGCCGGTGGACGAGGATTGGGGCGTCGGCGCCTATATCCTGGCGACGGCGTTCCGGCCGATGGCGGAGGCGGAGGAGGAGGGTGAGCGCGGGCCGGTGCGCGCCGTCGGCGTCGCCTGGTTCGATATCGACCAGTCGGACCGGATGCTGGCGGTGGAGATCGATGCGCCGGCCGAGATCCGGCCCCGCCAGACGGTGGATATCCCCATCGCCGTCTCCGGTCTTGCGGAAGGCGACGAGGCCTATCTGACGCTGGCGGCGGTGGATGAAGGCATCCTGCTGCTGACGGATTTCGCCTCCCCCGATCCGGTCGAGCATTATTTCGGCCAGCGGGCGCTGGGGGTCGACATGCGCGACCTTTACGGCAACCTGATCGTCAGCGAGGGGCGTCGCGGCAATGTCCGCAGCGGCGGCGACGGGGACCAGATGGCCGGCCCGCGCGTCGCGATCACGAAGACGGTGGCGCTTTATTCCGGCATCGTGGAGGTCGGGCCGGATGGAGAGGCGACCGTGCCTCTGGATATCCCCGATTATAATGGCGAACTGCGCCTGATGGCCGTGGCCTGGAGCGCGGGCGCGGTGGGCGGCGCCGAGCGGTCGATGATTGTGCGCGATCCCGTGGTGGCGGAGGTGGCGCTGCCGCGCTTCCTGGCGCCGGGCGACCGGGCCATCGCAACCTTGAGCCTGCACAATGTCGCCGGTCCCGCCGGTTCCTATCGGGCCGAACTTTCGGCCGGCGGCGCGGTGACGGTGGACGGGGAGGCGGCGTTCGACGGTCCGCTGGCGACCGATGCACGCGCAACCCTGCCGGTGACGCTTGTCGGCGGCGAACCCGGGACCGGCGAAATCCGCCTGTCGCTCAGCGGGCCGGACGGCTTCGCGGTGGAGCGGCAATGGGAGATCGCGGTGCGGCCGGCGCAGCCGATCATGTCGAACAGGCTGACCGGGGTTCTTGAACCGGGGGAGACCTTCATCATCGATAACGGCCTGGCGGATTTGTACCTGCCCGGCACCCTGGAACTCGCCGCCAGCTTCTCCAGCCGGCCCAATCTCGACGTGCCGGGGCTGATAAAGGCGCTGGACGATTACCCCTATGCCTGCCTTGAGCAGACGACCAGCCGCGCGCTGCCGCTGCTCTACGCCGACGAACTCGCCGCCGCCGCCGGCGGCGGCTTCCGCCCCGACGATGCGGACCGGAAGGTCCAGCAGGCGATCAACCGCGTGCTGGCGCTCCAGCGGGCCGACGGGCCATTCGCCGTCTGGTCTCCTTTCGGAGAACCCGATGACTGGCTGACCGCCTATGCGATGGATTTCCTGATCCGCGCCCGGAGTGAAGGCTTCGACGTGCCGAAGGCGGCGTTGCGGCGAGGGCTTTCCTACATGCAGGATTATGTCTCCCGCTGGTATTCGCGGGAACAGTGCCAGCCGGCGGCGGCCTACGCGCTGGATGTCCTGGCCCGCGCCGGCGTCGCGGAGATCAGCGACCTCCGCTACTACGCCGACACCTGCCTGGAAGCCTTCCGCACCCCGATCGCCAAGGCGCAGCTCGGCGCCGCGCTGGCCGCCTATGGGGAGATGGACCGCGCCGACAGGGCGTTCCGCGCGGCGGCGGAGGATACCCGCCCCGGCCCCGACTCCCTCACGGTCCGCGACTATGGCTCGGAACTGCGGGACCGGGCGGCGGTGACGACGCTGATGGCAGAGGCCGGACGACCCATCGACGCGGTGCTGGCCCAGGGGGAGCGGACGGCTGACCTGCTGGGTCAGACCCGCTGGACCAGCACCCAGGAAAATGCCTGGGCGGCGATGGCGGCAGCGTCGCTCGCCGGCGGCGGCCCGCTGGAACTGACGGTGAACGGGCATCCCGCCGAAGGCGCGGATGGCGGTCTCACCCTCGATCCCACCGCCGAGGAATTGGCGCAAGGCATCGCCGTCACCAACGACGGCGCGGAAGCGGTGCGCCGCACCGTCAGCCTGCGCGGCATTCCGGAAGATCCCCCGCAATGGGTGGAGAACGGCTTCACGCTCAATCGTGTCTATTACACTATCGAGGGCATACCGCTCCGTGGCCAGAAGGGGCCCTCCGTCCGCCAGAACGATCTGGTGCTGGTGATGATCACCGGCCGGGCGCTGACGACCCTCGACCATCAGATCCTGGTGGTGGATCTGCTGCCGGCCGGGCTGGAGATCGAAAATCCCAGCATCGGGGACGGGCGCGGCCTCGGCGATTTCGCGGAGACGCTCGACCTCACCCAGCCGCTCCATGTGGAAATCAGGGACGACCGCTATGTCGCTGCTCTCGACCTGTCCGCAGGCGGGCGGGAGTTCCGGCTGGCCTATCTGGCGCGGGCCGTGACGCCGGGGGACTTCGCCCTGCCGGCCTCGTTCGTGGAGGACATGTACAAGCCGGAATACAACGCCAGCACGGCGCTTCGCCGGCTCACCGTCATTCCGGCGGACTGACGGGGCCATGCGGGCGGCCGTCCATGGCGTACTGGCGGCGCTGGTCCTGCTCGTCGGGCTGGCGGCCTGGCTGGACCACCGCTACCCGCCGGCGCTGGAGCGGTACCACCAGCATTCGACGATGGTGCTGGACGCCGAGGGCGACCTGCTACGCGCCTACACCAGCGTCGACGGTTACTGGCGGCTGCCCGCTGCCGTGGATGAGGTGTCGCCCGCCTATCTTGAGATGCTGATCGCCTATGAGGATGGGCGGTTCCGGCATCATGCCGGCGTCGATCCCCTTGCTCTGGCCCGCGCGGTCGGTCAATGGATCGCGGCCGGTGAGATCGTTTCCGGCGGATCGACGCTGACCATGCAGGTCGCCCGGCTGCTGGAGCCGCGCCCGCGCACCATCCGGTCCAAGCTGATAGAGATGGCGCGCGCCGTCCAGCTTGAGCTGCATTTCACCAAGGACCAAATCCTCGGCCTCTATCTCACGCTCGCCCCCTTCGGCGGGAATCTGGAGGGGGTGCGGGCGGCGTCGCTCGCCTGGTTCGGGAAGGAACCGGCGGCGCTGAGCCGGGGTGAGGCGGCGTTGCTGGTGGCCCTGCCGCAATCCCCGACCGCGACCCGTCCCGATCGGTTCCCGGACCTCGCCCGCGCGGCGCGGGACAAGGTGCTCGCCCGGATGGCGTCGGCGGGGGTTCTGACGCCGCGCATGGTGGCGGAGGCGATGGAGGAGGAGGTTCCCCATGCCCGCCGCCCGATGCCGTTCCGCGCGCCCCATCTGGCCGACCGGCTAGTGGCGGAAGCGCCGCCCGGCGCCGCCATCCGCTCCACCATCGACGGCGGGCTGCAGGCGGCGGCGGAGAGGCTGGCCGAACGGGCGTTGGGCGATCTGCGCGGCCGGGCGAACCTCGCCGTGCTGGTGGTGGAGAACGACAGCCGAGCGGTGCGCGCCTATGTCGGCTCAGCCGATTTCTTCGCCGGGGCGCGGTCGGGACAGGTCGACCTTGCCACCGCGATCCGCTCCCCCGGCTCGACGCTGAAACCCTTCATCTACGGCATGGCGTTCGAAGACAGGATCGTCCATCCCGAAACCCTGATCGAGGACCGGCCCCGCCGCTTCGGCGACTACGCGCCGACCAATTTCGACCCGGTCTTCTCCGGCGACGTGACGGTGCGGGAGGCGCTGGTCCGCTCCCTCAACATCCCTGCGGTGGCGGTGTTCGAACGGGTGGGACCGGCGCGGCTGGTGGCCCGTTTCCGTTCAGCCGGCGCGCCGCTGACGCTGCATGATCCGGCCGAACCGCCCGGCCTGCCGATCGCGCTCGGCGGCGTCGGGACGACGCTCTACGATTTGACGACCCTCTATGCCGCGCTGTCGGAAGGCGGCGTCGCCCGGCCGCTGCGCACCCGTCTGGACGATCCGGGAGGTGAGGGCCGGCATCTGCTGACGGCGGCCGCGGCCTGGCAGGTGACGGACATCCTCACTTCCGTCACCCCGCCATCCGCAATGGTGCCGGCGGGCTATCTGGCGGACGGGCGGACCGTCGCATACAAGACCGGCACCTCCTACGGCTTCCGCGACGCCTGGGCCGTCGGCTATGACGGCGGCCACACGATCGGCGTCTGGGTCGGCCGGCCCGATGGCACCCCCAGCCCCGACCGCTACGGCCGCAATACCGCCGCGCCGCTGATGTTCCGCCTCTTCCACCTGCTGCCGAAGCCCGACGAAGTGCTACCCGGCCCGCCGCCCTCGGACGTGCTGCTGGCCGGCACGTCCGACCTGCCGCCCCACCTCCGCCGCTTCGACCGCGCTATATCCCCATCGCCGGTTCAAGGGATCGCACTGTCCCAACCGCTCACGCTGGACTTCCCCCAGGACGGCGCGACGCTGGACCTCGACGCCCCGACCGTCCCCCTCATCGCCCGTGGCGGCGAGCGACCGCTGCGCTGGCTCGTCAACGGCCGCCCGATCGACTCGTCCCCGCTCCGCCGTGAAACCGAATGGCGCCCGGCAGGCCGGGGCCTCGCGACCGTGATCGTGCTGGATGCGGAAGGCGCTTCGGAGACAGCGACGGTGTGGCTGGAGTAGGGACTTTCCCCTCACCCTCCCGCCCCTTCGGGTCGGGTCCCTCCCTCTCCCCTGAGGGGCGAGGGTAAGTGGGTAGCCCTCTCCCCTCGTGGGAGAGGGTTGGGTGAGGGTCCAACCCGGATAGATAGGTGACAGTTTAGCCCGGCGACATGGGTGACAGGTCTCAGAGTGGTTGCAGGAGGTGCGGCCATGCCCTGGAGAGAGACCTGTGTGATGGATCAGCGGCTGAG